>JBEBIR010000086.1:0-10062 GCA_040080315.1 Gemmatimonas sp. | reverse complement strand
AGTCATTCTGGCGCGGCGTTCACACCAAGGGGCGTGACACGCACAAGATGGTCACGTATCGCTGTCCGCGGTGCGGCTATCTGGAGTCGTATGCGAATCCGGCGGAGTGAATAGGCCGGAGCGGTGAGCAGTAACGGAGCGTGACGAAGGTCACCACTCGCATGACGAAATGTGATGCGGGTCTCTTTTCATTCGCTGGCCATGCGGGAAGCGTCGAGAAGCGCACACGAAGGTGCGTTGTCGTCACCCCGGCACAGGCGAGATTCCGACGCCTATTGACCTGGCGCGCTGAACATCGCCGCCCCTGCAGATGGAGGCACCTTGCTCACATCGCACTCGAACATCAGGAGCGCTGAAATGCTGACAATGACCGTCGCGCGAATTCGTGTTCTGCTGGTGGATGAGAGCCGAATCATGCTGGAAGGATTGGCGGCGGTGCTGGGCCGAGGCGACGAGTTCGACGTCATCGGCCAGGCGGGCGACGCCGCGACAGCCATGCAGATGTTTCGCGCGCTCGCACCGGATGTCAGCGTTGTTGACCTGGGCATGTCAGCCATGGACGGCGTGGGAATGACCGAAGCGATACGGGCGGAGGATCCCCGGGCGCGTGTGGTGGTGTTGTCGACGTACGACACGGATGCGGACGTCTTCCGCGGTCTCAAGGCCGGCGCTGCCAGCTATCTGTTGAAGGACGTCGACTCAACGGCGTTGATGGACACCATTCGCACGGTCCATGCCGGGCGACCGGCGATTGCGCCCGACATTGCCGCCAAATTGGCCGAACACGTCGCGTCAGAATCACTCACCGCGCGGCAGCTGGATGTGCTCAAGTGTCTCGCGCCCGGCAGCTCGAATCTGGAAATTGCCGATACGCTTGGCATCAGCGAGGGCACCGTCAAGGCGCACGTCAAGGCGATCCTGCAGAAGCTTGCGGCGCGCAATCGCACGCAAGCCATCACAACCGCGCTCAAACGCGGCATCTTGCGGGTCGATTCGGCGGTCACACTCCAAGGTGCCGACGCGCGCCACATGTGCGTCCCTACTTCGGTGCCCGCGTAAACAACACATAGTCGGCGAGCGCCGCGCTCGCTTTCCCATCGGCGTTCGACAGGTCCTTGATCGGCAGTCCAGTCAGCACAACAGTCTTGGCGTTCGGCATGCGACGTTTCACGCGCGCCGCCGTGCCAAGTCCAGCGTCGCTGTGAAACGCGCCGTCCACTTGATAGACAATGCGACCGGGCCACTTGATCATCGCATTGGCGATCGACTCGCCCATGGTTTCGTCTTTCACGCACTGCGCTTCGTAGAACAGGTCGGTCATGCGCGCCATCGCGCTGGCGTCTCCTGCCGTGGCCGGTCCGCCTCCTGCACTGTGTCCGGTCATGGAGGCGGCGAACTTCGTATAGTATGCGTCCTTGGGACACTGATTCTCAGCGGCTGCGAAGGCGCGTTCGACTTTGGAAATGGTGTCGAGCACGGCGAGTCCTTTCCGGCCAATCGCGCTGGCAATACGTCGCGGCACGTTGCCAGCGATGACCGGCCAACCATGGACGCGAGACAGCTCGACCATCGGTCGATAGTCGGTGGTGTAGCGATCCCACGGACGCGATCCGTCGAGGAAATTCTTTTCCGAGATGGTGCCGGCGAGATACTGATCGAGCAGCGGTTGCACATCGCGCTCAAACATTTCGAGCGTGACAATCACCTCACCGCGTCGTGCGCCAATCGCCGCCAGCACTGCCGCTTCGGCGGAGTGGGTGGCCGGATCGTCGTGTTGCTCGCCGAAGAACACCACGTCGGCCTTTGACGCGGCGTCGATGAGCTGGTCGAAGCTGATGAAGCGCGCGGCTTTCGTGTCGTAGACCCGCAGTGCCGCGGGTGACGACGGCGCTACCGAGGAGGGCGCGCGACCGGCGGAGGCACAGGCGCCGGTGAACAGCAGCGTCGCGGAGAGCGCGAGCGGAAGGAACCGAGAGGGAGGCGTCACGCGATGATGATGGCGATGGGGAGGAACAGCGTCCATTCGTTCAAAGTTGCACCGATTGGACGCTGGGGGCAATCCGACCAGTGACGCGATGGAGCATCCGCGTAGTGGTCATCACCAACAGATCGAGCGCGCAGTAGAACGCGCCCGCCGCCACCGGCGGATTGAGTGTCACCATGCCGGTACGTCCCACCTGCGCGTTCCAGTGCCAGTTGCCCAGCCACGTGCCGTAGAGTTCCATCACCAGGGCGAGCACAAACATCGTGGCATACAGCTTTCGCTCGCGGCCAAGTACTACGCTGGCGAGAAACACGAACACCAGCAGTGCACTGAACGTGTCACGCCCGGTGAGCGCAAGCGCGCTGACCAGAATCGCCGCCGACACCGCAACGAAGCGCACCATGGAATCGGAAATCCGCGGCGCAATCGTCAGACCGAGCAGAAACAACATTACGTGGCCGGGCGGTACAAAGAGCGGCAAGTTGCCCAAGCGGTAGTCGTACACACGCCAGACCAGTGACAGCAGCACCTCACCAACACTTGCGTAGACGAGACACAGCAGCATCAGCGTGCGACCGCTACCGTTAACGCTGCACAGTAACCACAAGAACGACAGGCACGTTGCGGCAACCACCAGCGGCTGTCCCCATCGGCCACCAAACTGGTCCAGCAGCAAACCGGTGGTGATGAGTGCGGGAACCAGTAGCAGGATGCGTCGCGTCGGTAGCGTCACGCCCGACTACTTCTTCGTGGCGCTCGTCAAATATTCCGCCGCCAGCGCTGCCATCGCCTTCACTCCAGTTGGCAACGCACCCTCGTCCACAAAGAACAGCGGCGAGTGATTGGCCGGCACGGTGCGCCAGTCCTGATTCTTGGGTGTGATGCCAAGGTTGAAAAACAGTCCCGGCACACGCGCCTGATAGAACGAAAAATCTTCTGAGGCCGTCCAGAGACCCGGAACGATCACTCCCGCCGACCCAGCCGCCCACTGCAGCGTTGGCATGGCACGGATGGTGAGCGCACTGTCGTTGCGTGTGACGAGATAGCCGCTGTCGACCTTCACGCGTGCGGTCGCACCCGCGCTCATCGCAATGTGCTCCGCGGTTGCCGCCACGCGCTTGAAAATCTCGCTTCGCACCTTCATGTCGAACGTGCGAATGCTGCCCAGCATCACCACACTATCGGGAATGATGTTGCTGCGCACACCACCCTGAAATGCACCGATGGTGATGATCGCGGGCAGTTGGCTGATGTCCACCTGGCGGCTCACCACGGTCTGCAAACCCGTCACGATTTGCGCACCAACGACAATAGGGTCGACGCCACCCCACGGCGACGCGCCATGCGTCTGTCGTCCACGCACGACAATTGTGAAGCTGTTCGACGCCGCCATGATCGGTCCGGGACGCGCGGTAAGTTGGCCCAGCGGTCCCGGACCAACATGCAACCCGAACACCGCGTCGACTTTCGGATTCTCCAGCACGCCGTCGCGAATCATGAGTTCAGCGCCGCCACCACCGCTGGGCAATCCTTCTTCGGCCGGCTGAAAGATGAACTTCACCGAACCCGCCAACTGACTCTTCATACCGGCCAACACCTCGGCCGCTCCAAGCAGCATCGCCACGTGCGAGTCGTGGCCGCAGGCATGCATGATGCCCACCGGTGCGCCGCGGTAGGTGCCGCGCGCTTTCGACTTGAACGGCACATCCACGAGTTCTTCCACGGGCAGTCCGTCCATGTCGGCGCGCAAGGCCACAACCGGACCGGGCTTGCCGCCCTTCAGCAGGCCAACCACGCCGTGACCACCAACATCGGTGCGGACCTCAATACCCATCGCCTTCAACTGCTCGGCCACCAGTTTGGACGTCCGCACCTCTTCACCCGACAGCTCCGGGTGTTCGTGAATATCACGGCGCCAGCCGATGACTTTGGGCATCACGGTGGCCACTCGCCGTTCAATCTCGGCGTTGAGCGGCGACACCCTGGCGGCGGGCGGCTGAGCGCGCAGGGGCGAAAACGCGAACAGCGCGAGAACCGAGGCGCAAAGACGGCTCAGGAAGGTCGACATGGCGGGTAACGGCGATGGGGTGGGGCCGGATGGGCTGGCTGCGGCGCGCGCAACGCTGAATAATGGAGTGCCTGAGGACGAAGAGATATCCCGTCGCAGCCACTTTCCGCATCCATACTATGTCAACGCTGGCTCGCACGGCCGATCGTGAGGCGCTCATCGCTCGACTTGAGCGACTGTCACCCGACGCCACCGCTGTGTGGGGGCGCATGAATGCGTCGCAGATGCTGGCGCACTGCGCGGACGCGTTGCGCATGGGACTTGGTGATCTCCCCGTCAAACCGAAGAACGCGTCGCTCCCGCGGATGGCGGTGGTCAAATGGCTATTCCTGAACGTGCTGCCGTTCCCCAAGAGCGCGCCAACGGCGAAGGAACTGATCAGTCGCGCGCCCGAGGCATGGGAGGTCGAGCATGCGCACTTGATTGCGCTGATGAAACGCGCCGGAGGTGCAGATGCACGGACAGTGAGCGCGGAGCATCCATTGTTTGGACCGTTGACGCGTGCCCAATGGGGACAGTTGGCGTGGAAGCATCTCGATCATCACCTGCGGCAATTCGGAGCATAGTCCCGCGCCGTGTTCAGTTTGTTGAGGCCCCTTCGCGAAGTGCACGCGCCGCACCGACACGCTCGATGCACTGCGTTGCGCGCTCGATGGCCCAGCGGTACCCGGCATGGTCAGGGATGCCGAGAGTAGTCCAGCCCATTGTTGCCGAGACGCTGTCGCCGTACAGCACGCCTGCGATGTCACTCTGGTGACGGGAACCGCGCAACACCTCAAGCGCATCGCACACCACGGTGCGTTCCTCGCCACTCGGCGCGCCGCCATACGGCGAGGCATCGACGATCCGCTCGGCCAACGCGTAGGCGAGACCTTCCCGGGCGAGCACGGATTCCACAGAGGACGCGGCACCATGCAGTAGCGTCCACATGACGCGCGCGGTTTCCGCGGCGCTTTCGCGCTGCACGTCGGACGCCTGCAATATTTCGCGTGACCACAGGCTGACAATCCCATGGCCGACGCGCGCGGGTTTGCCGGCAACGCGTCGATCAACTTCGGTGGCCACGCGATCGGTCCACATCCCCGCCGAATGCACGACCAAGGCCAGTGTCATTCGCGCGTCACACTCGCATTGCGTTGCGATGTGTGCGGCGGTCGATGCCATCAGGGTTTCCGCATCGATCGCCAGCAGCAGCGCCACGCTCTCGCTTGCCGCGCTGCCAGCCATGGGGTTGTAGGCGACCAACCCCCACTCGTGCTCGACACGCGCGACGTACGCGCGAAAGCGCACCGACGTGGGTCCGCCTTCGCGACTGAGTTCGTAGATGGCCGACATGGTCCTGAGCGTCGGCGCGATCGTGATGTTGGACATTGTGCTGGTGAGGGGTCGGCCGTCGCGGCAAGACGGGAGAATGACGACGGGAGACGGCAGACGTCCAGCCGTCCTCTGGTTATCGTTGACTGTGCCCCACGATACCGCTCTCATCTTCACCATCGCCGGTGCCTTCGCCGCCGCCTTTCTGCTCGGCTTCGCCGCGTCGAAGGTTGGCCTGCCGCCACTGGTGGGTTACCTCGTGGCGGGCATCATGCTGGGTCCGCATTCTCCGGGGTTTGTCGGCGATGTGGGATTGGCTTCCCAGTTGGCGGAGATCGGTGTGATCCTGCTGATGTTCGGGGTTGGTTTGCATTTCTCACCCGGCGATCTGATGCGCGTGCGGAGTATCGCGTTGCCGGGGGCGCTGCTGCAGATGGGCATCGCCACGGCGTTGGGTGCCGGTCTGGCCCTCTCGTGGGGGTGGACCGGATCGGCGGCAGTGGTTTTCGGACTGGCGCTGTCCGTGGCGAGTACGGTGGTGGTGCTGCGCGTCCTCGAGTCGCGGGGCTTGCTCGATTCCATTGATGGCCGAGTCGCGGTGGGCTGGCTGGTGGTGGAGGACCTGGCAGTCGTGCTGGCGTTGGTGCTGTTGCCGGCGATTCTGGAGGCGGTTGGCGGTGCCAGTACGAGGAATACGCTGCCGAGCGGTGGTGTGACGTGGGCGATCGCACTGACGGTCGTCAAACTGGGTGCGTTCATCGTGCTGATGGGTGTGGTGGGTCGCCGCCTGGTTCCCTGGCTGCTTACCCATGTTGCGCGCAGCGGCTCGCGCGAGTTGTTCACGCTGGCGGTGCTCGCGGTGGCACTTGGTGTCGCTGTGGGTTCGGCGGCGCTGTTCGGCGTGTCGTTCGCGCTGGGCGCGTTCGTTGCCGGCATGGTCATCAGCGAATCGGATCTTTCGTATCGCGCGGCCGCCGACGCCCTGCCGCTGCAGGATGCGTTTGCGGTGCTGTTCTTTGTATCGGTGGGAATGCTCATCGATCCGCTGGTGTTGTTGATGGAACCCGTGCGCGTGATCCAAACCGTCGCCGTGGTGCTGGTGGGCAATACGGTCGCGTCGACGGTGCTGATGGTGTTGCTGCGCCATCCGCTTCGCGCGTCGATACGTCTGGGCGCCAGCCTCGGTCAGATCGGCGAGTTCTCTTTTATACTCGCGGCGCTTGGCGTATCACTGGGTGTGCTGACGGAAGACGCGCGCAGCTTGCTGCTGGGGGCCGCACTGCTCACGATTGCGCTCAATCCCCTGGTGTTTTCGCTGCTTGATCGGCTCGGGGCATGGATAGCCGGTCATCCACGGCTGCTTGACCGTATGGAACGCGCGAAGGCGCCACGTGTCATGGCGACGGAAATGTACGTGGCGATGCAGCCCAATCACGCGATACTGATTGGCTACGGCCGCGTGGGACGCACTATCGGCGATGCGTTGCAGCGCATGGGTGTTCCGTTTCTGGCAATCGAACAGGACCGACGCGTTGTCGAAGCGATGCGCACCATTGGCGTGAGTACGATTTACGGCGACGCCACCCTGTCTGGCATCCTCGCGTACGCACACCCGGAGCGCGCGCGCTTGCTGGTGGTGGCGTCACCCGATCCGTATCACGCGCGACACATCATTGCCATGGCGCGGGCGAAGAATCCGAACATCGAGGTCATTGTGCGGACGCACAGTGATCAGGAGCAGGAACTGTTCGAGTCGATGGGTGTGAGCAAGGCACTCATGGGCGAGCGCGAACTGGCCTTCGGCATGGCGTACTACAGTCTGCGTGCCTTGGGCGCGGAAGACGATCGCGCGGATGACATCGTGCAACAACTGCGCGGCGGCGCACGCATGCCGACGCAGGAATTCAGTACGCTGATGCCGCCGGCGCCAACGACCGCCAACCGCCGGGCCTAAGCGCCGCTACACACGTTCGATGCCGGCCTTGCCGTGCGTGACGCGCCAGCGCGAGGGTGTCTCAATCGGTGCGCCGGGTTTCAACACGTAGGCGACGCTGCGGTACTCGGCCAGCCACTGGGACTGATCGACCGTGCAGCGTATATAGCCGCGCCGGTTTTCATACCACTTGATATGTGAATTCTCTGCCACCTGCGCGCGCATGCGTTCGCCGACCGCCGCCCCATCGCCGCCCGAGCTGATGCTCGTGGCCACGAACTCCGCGGCGACGACCGGGCGATCGGGGCGAGAGAAGTCACTGTGCAACTCGTTCACCCAATTGCTGTGAATGTCACCGGTGAGCACCACGGTGCGGTTGGCAGCGCGCTGGGCGATCGTGTTGAGCAGCCGGTCGCGGGCTGCCGGATAGCCGCTCCACTGATCCATCGACAGGCGCGTTTCGGCACCGGGTCCACTGTCATACGGACCCACCATGATCTGCTGACCCAGCACCTGCCAGCGTGACTTCGACTCCGCGAGTCCGTTGGACAACCACTTCTCCTGCGCGGTGCCCAGAAACGTGCGTTTTGAATCGGCCCATTCCCCGCATGGCACGGCTCTCGTGCCATCGCCACACGCCTGGTCATCGCGATACTGACGGGTGTCCAACATCCAGAATCGTGCCAGCGCGCCCCAGTCGATCGTGCGCGTGATATTCAGATCAGACCACGACGTGACGCGAGGTACGCGCACCGGTTGGTGCTCCCACCACGCCTGATAGGCCGCCGCGCGTCGCGCGCGCATCTGGTCAACCGACTCCATCTCGTTCTCGCCCATCAGTCCGGCGTAGTTGTTGTCCACCTCATGGTCGTCCCACGTGACGACCCACGGACAACGCGCATGCGCCGCCTGCAGCGCCGGATCGGACTTGTACTGTGCGTAACGACGCCGATAATCGTCCAACGTGCGGATCTCGAGACCCTGATGGGCACGGATGGCGTTCGTGGGACTCGCTTGCTCGTAGATGTAGTCGCCCAAGTGCGCGACAAGATCGAGCTCTTCGCGGCTCATGTGCTCGTAGGCAGTGAAGAGGCCCTGATCCCAGCGCTGACAACTGGCGACGGCCAAGCGCAGTGGCGTGGTCGCGCCTTCGGATGGCGCGGTGCGGAATCGGCCCACCTGACTGGTGGCCTGACCTACCTGAAAGCGATAGAAATACCAACGGTCGGGTGTGAGACCGTCCACGTTGACGTGCACGCTATACGACAATTCCTGTCCCGCGGTGGCGCGTCCCGTTTTGACGATCTTTTTGAAGCCCTCGTCGTCGGCGACTTCCCACGCGACCACGGTCCGATCGCCCATCCCGCCATCCGGTTCGAACGGTCGCGGGGCGAGTCGTGTCCACAACACACCACCGGTCGAGGTAGGGTCACCCGACGCGACACCACGCGAGAACGGCTCATCAACGAGGCGCGGTCGTGACGTCACGCGCCAGACGTTGGGAACGACGGCGCAGAGGGCGGCGGCGCGCGTCACATCGGCAAGAAAATCTCGGCGGTCCATGGCGCATATGGTACTGCATTTGTCGGCTCGGCGAGAGAGGGTGTGCTGGATCTGTTGCCGTGCCGATACGCAGGGCGCAGTATTGGTGATGGCACTCCTTCGCGCGCTTCGTGTCCTTGCCCGTTCGGGCCTATGTATCGGTGCGCTGCTGCATTCAACGCGCGTTCATGCACAGGCCACGCTGAGCGTCGTACCGCGTGCCGGGTTGGTGATCACCCGATCGACGCGTATTACGCCGGGCACGTACCGGATTCCGGCGTCGGCATCGATGGACAGTGCCCTGATCACCGTGCGCGGCGACGACATCACACTCGACATGCGGGGCGTGGTGCTGGAGGGCACCGCGCCGTCGGCCGATCCGGACCGGGCGCGCGGCGTGGCGATTCGCATTGACAGCGGTCGCAATGTGCGGGTGGTTGATGCCACCGCCCGCGGCTACAAGATCGCGCTGCTGGCGCGACGCACACGGCGTCTTGTGCTGGACAGCAACGACTTCAGTTACAACTGGAAGCCGCGGCTGTTCAGCCTGATCGAGCACGAAAGCCTCGCCGATTGGCTGTCGTACCACAAGAACGATGCCGATGAGTGGCTGCGGTTTGGCGCTGGCATCTATCTGACCGACGTACGCGGCGGTGCCATCACCGGGAATCGGGTCGAACAAGGCATGAACGGACTGATGTTGGTGCGCAGCGACTCGGTGGAGGTCCGAGGCAACGATTTCTCGTTCAACTCGGGGCTGGGCATCGGCATGTATCGCGCCAGCGCCAACACCATTGTTGGCAATCGCATCGACTACGATGTGCGCGGATACAGCCACGGATTCTTCCGTCGCGGCCAGGATTCAGCGGGAATCCTGATGTACGAGCAGTGTCTGCGCAACGTGATCGCGTTCAACTCGGTCACGCATGGCGGCGACGGGCTGTTCGTGTGGGCCGGTCAGCATACGATGGACACCGGTGATGGCGGGGTGAACGACAACATGTTCTACGCGAACGATTTCAGTTTCGCGCCCACCAACGGTATGGAAGCGACATTCAGCCGGAACGATTTTCTGGCGAATCGCATTGAGGGGAGCGATCACGGACTGTGGGGCGGCTACAGTTATAGTTCCCGCATCGTGGGCAACTGCTTCATCCGCAATCGCATTGGCATTGCCATCGAGCATGGACAAGACAACCTTATTCTGCGCAATCGGTTCGA
>JBEBIR010000719.1:0-2234 GCA_040080315.1 Gemmatimonas sp. | reverse complement strand
GAGTGGCGGCCGTCGCCTGATCGCGCGCGTGGAGCGCCGGTTCATCATGCCCGGCATTTCACGATATCTTGGCTGGGGCGCCGCCGCATTCGCGGACGCGGGGCAGATGTGGGCGGCCAAGGTGCCGTTCGGCGAGACGGGATTTCGCACGAGCGCGGGCATCAGCGTGTTGACCGCTGTGCCGCGCGCATCGCGCTCGGTGGCGAGAGTGGATGTCGCGTATCCCCTCGCGCGCGACACGCACGCGAAGGGATTTGATATTCGGGTGACCTACCGCATCACCGGACGCGCGTTCTGGCGCGAACCAGCGCAACTGACTCGTGCGCGATTGGGGAGTCCGACCACCGACATCTTTGCCTGGCCGTAGTCTACCTTGCCGCGTTCACCCGCCCCGCGTTGAGGTTGTCGAAGTTCATGATGGTGTTGAACACCAGGAAGTAGGAACCAACCGTCGTGCCGCGATACACCGGATTGTTGGCGAAGAGCACGACGTGTCCTCGCTCAAATGGTGCGTCGACGACCACCGGACGCTGGGCGATAGTTGCGCCACCGTCCAGCAAGCCGGACACCAGGAGCTGCGCCTGATCGGCAAATCGCAACGGTACGCGCGGACGCTGATCTGGTGGAATGATGTTGAGCGGATTGCGCAGCTGGTCCACCGACGGCACGGCAACCTGCCACGGCTGTACTGTCGGCGGTGTAGGAAGCGTGTCTGCGTGTCCCACGGTGGTGAGCGGCCGACCTTGCACGACGTCAACATCCTCGGGCGTGCCGCGACCGGTGGCGCGAGGTCCCCCGTCGCCGCCACGCCCACCGCCGCCTCCTCCGCCGCGTCCGCCGCGTGAGTTGGTGACACCAAACGCCATCCCGTCACTGCTCATCACCGCGAGGTTGTCGATCACACCATACACAATGGGGCTCGTTTCATCGGCCAACCGCGTGCGCAGCAACGTCCCGGTTACCACGCGCGTGGTGGGCGTGCTTGACGTCACTCCGTTGGCCAGACCGAACTGAATGGCGAAGTCGGTGGTGGACTCCGACGTGATCAGCACTCCGCCCTCGCGCACGAAACTCTGCACTTTGGCCAGGCCATCCCAGCCAAGTCCCGGACGCATGTCGTCGGTCTGTGCGTACGTGCCGATGTTGGGTGTCTCCGTCGAATTCTTCCAGGGAATGGCGTTCCGCCATTGCGGCATGCCCTGAATGATCGCCAGCGGGTTGCCACTTCCGGGCGCCATGATGAGCACGTCGTACTTGGCGCGCAGATCGGCCAGCTTCGGAATGTCCTGGAAACTGATGTAGTCGTAGGGCACCGCGAGGGCATCGAACGCATAACGCCACCAGCCCTCGGTCTGTGTGCTGGTCCAGCTATGCACCAAGGCCGCGCGAGCGGCGCGCAGCGGATGCATCTTCACGCTTGGCGCCGATGCCAGCGCCGTGGCCGAGAGACCCAACTCGCGCGTCGCCTTGTCGAATGCCTCGCGAGCCACGCCTCGGACGATGAACGAGCCGCGATTGAAGCGCGTGCCGGACGCCTCGAACGACTCCTCCGCTGCCTGAAAATCCGCGTCCTTGAACCGATAGCGCAATGTGATCAGTGCGTTGTCGGCATTGTGATTGATCGCGAAGACGCCGCCGTCACCACTCACGCCACCGGGCGCGGTGACGGTCGTCGTGACGGCGGTCATCGCGGCCTTGAGCACCATGGTGTCCACCACACGCGCCGCCTGCACCGCGAACCCCTCGGGGAGTGTCCAACCGGTATCGTCGTACGGTGTTCGCTGCGGATCGTTGGGGCTCCAGTACTGATAGTCCAGCAGCGCATCAGCAATGCGTGAGTACGGTTGATCCATGCGAATGATGTATGACCCCGCCGGAAAGCGACGCGTCTCGGTAGTTGGAACAGCGGGGCGAGCCGAGTCGGATGCGACGGCGTTCCCGCCACGTCCGCCGCGGCCACCCCCACCGCCCGCGGCGGCCGCGCGACGCACTGGCATGATGGCGGTGAACTCCGCGGTTGCTCTTGAAATCTCCACGCCCTGCTTCTGCAGAATGCGCAGGAGCTCGGCCTGCGCGCCGACGCGTGTGTCATTGGCCGGCAACACGTACGCGGCTGGCCCTTCGGTGCGGGACTTCTGGATAGAGCGCTTGGACTTCTCGTAAAAATTTCGCAGCAGTTGCACGCGGGTGTTGGCCGTGTAATTGAGGCTCACGAGCAAGCCCGTGATCTCGTA
>JBEBIR010000085.1:0-10083 GCA_040080315.1 Gemmatimonas sp. | reverse complement strand
GAGAACATCGCCGCGATCGCCATCGCCGTGACGCGTCACATCATTGAGCGCGAGGTCACCGTCGATCACACCATCGTGCGCGATCTGGTGCAGCGCGCCCTGTCGCAGTTCCCGATCGATCAGACCATCACCGTACGCCTGCATCCGGACGACGCGGCCACCTGCAGCAGCTCTGCATTGGCCGACCCCAGCGGACGCGTGAAGGATGTGCGATGGGTGTCCGATCCGAACATCATTCGTGGCGGCTGCCTGGTGGAGGGCCGTGAACGCATCATTGATGGCCGCATCGATACGTCGTTGGAGCGCGCCTATCGCAGCATCGGGCAGGTGCAAGCATGACGCTGTCCATTCATGCCGATCCGGCATTCGGATCCGCGTTCTCGCCAGCGGTCGAGTCGATGCTGGAACGTCTCGATCCGTCGGATCGATTCGCGACCTACGGGCGCGTCACGCGGGTCGTGGGATTGGTACTCGAAGCCACCGGGCTTGAAGTGGGGTTGGGTTCGCTGTGCCGAATCACCAGTCACTCACGCGATCGCTCCGTGCTCGCTGAAGTCGTGGGCTTTCACGAGCGCGGCGTGCTGTTGATGCCGCTCGGTGAGCTGGACGGACTGCATCCGGGCAGTTCCGTGCAGCCGCTTGGCCGCACGTTCGGTGTCGACGTGGGTCCTGGCTTGCTTGGTCGCGTGTTGAACGGCCTTGGCCATCCCATCGATGGCAAAGGCAAGGTGGATGTGATCGAGCGCGTGCCGCTCGCCGCTGAGCCGCCGAATCCGCTGGAGCGCAAGACCATCGATCGTCCGCTGGAAACCGGCGTGCGTGCCATCGACGGTTTGCTGACCGTCGGACGCGGTCAGCGCATCGGCATCTTCTCCGGCTCAGGCGTCGGCAAGAGCACGATGCTGGGCATGATCGCGCGACACGCCCAGGCCGATGTCAACGTCATCGCCCTGCTTGGCGAACGTGGTCGTGAGGTGCGCGATTTCATTGAGAACTCGCTCGGTCCGGAAGGATTGGCGCGCTCGGTCGTCATTGTCGCCACCGGCGACCAGGCGGCGCTCGTGCGCGCGCGTGGCGCGCTGGTGGCGACGGCCATCGCCGAGTATTTCCGTGATCAGGGCAAGCAAGTGTTGCTGATGGTGGACTCGGTCACGCGCGTCGCGATGGCGTGGCGTGAAATCGGCCTTGCCACCGGCGAGCCGCCGACCACCAAGGGATATCCGCCGTCGGTGTTTGCAGCGCTGCCTCGACTGCTTGAACGGGCCGGCAATGCCGCCAAGGGTGGCATTACCGGGATCTACACCGTGCTGGTGGACGGCGACGATTTCAATGAGCCCGTTGCTGACGCCGCGCGATCGATTCTTGACGGCCACATCGTGCTCACGCGACGTCTTGCAGCACAGAATCATTTCCCGGCGATCGATGTGCTCGAGTCGAAGAGCCGGGTGCGGGACCATATCGTGAACGATGTTCAGCGGCGCGCGGGGAGTGCCCTGCTGCGCCTGGAGGCGGCGTACCGTGAGAAGGAAGACCTGATCATGGTGGGCGCCTATCAGAAAGGCAGTGACCCATACGTGGATGCCGCGATCCAGTATCGCGAGCGCGCACTGCAGTTTCTGCAGCAACGCCCCGACGAGATCTCGCACTACGGTGATACCTACGTGGCGCTGGCGAAGGTCGCGGAAGCGATCGAGTCAGCCGTGGCCCGCCGCTGATGTTCAACTTTCGTCTGCAGCGTATTCTCGAGCTGCGTGAGAAGGCCGAACAAGCCAAGGCGCGTGAGCTTGCCGCGGCGCGAGATGCGGCCGAAGTGGCACGCCGTGAGCGCGATGCGTTGGCCAATCTGCATGCGTCGTCGCGTGCCGAGGTGGACGCCGCGCAGCGCACGGAGCCGCGCGTTGGTCATTTGCGCCAGTTGGACATCGTGCTGCAATCGCTGGATCAACGTCTTGAATCGGCCGGTGAGACTGTGCGTGCTGCAGACGAGATCGTGGACGGCGCACAACGGTTGCTGGACGCCGCCTCGCGGGACCGCCGGGTGCTCGACCGACTGAAGGTTCGACACACCGATCAGTGGCGCGTTGACGAAGCGCACAAGGATCGCCTCGGCATGGACGAGATCGCGCTGTCGCGCTTCTCTCGCAAAGCCGACGCGCGCACCACCAGTGAAAAGGAAACTCGATCCCGCTCCGACGATGAGACGCGGGAATCCACCCGGAACGACGGTTCGACCACATGAAGAAGCTGCTCATCCCCGTGCTCATCGCGGTGCTCGCCGGTGTTGGCGGCGGCTCGGGATTCGCGTATATGCAAGCATCGAAGGCCTATGTGGCCGACTCGACGCAGTTGGCCGACAGCCTGAAGGCGCATCCACCGGTCGCGGAGGATTCCGTTGCCGCCGCGCCGACGCATGAGCCGGTGGCCGAGCCGGTGACCGAAGCATTGCCGATGACTCCGGCCGACAGCATTCGTGCGCTTGAAGCGTCACGTGCTTCGCTACACGCTGCCACGAAGGGACTGCCGGATGCCGCAGCGGCCGCGCACACAACGACACCTGCGTCAGCCGATGTAAAGCACGCCGACCCAAAGGCGACAGGTGCCGCAGCGGTCGATCCAAAGCACGCTGCGCCGCTGGCAAAGCCGGAGCCGCCCAAATCCGGCGGCACCACCGCGTCGGTGGCCAACATCGTTCGCGACGCGCGTAACGAGGCCATGAACACGGCGCTACCGGAACAGCGACTCTCCAAGATTTTCGCGGCGATGTCTGCGAAAGATGCCGCCAAGGTGATGGAGCAGATGCCGGACACCGACGTGCGATCGATCCTGGCGATGATGAGCGATCGCAACGCCGCCGCGGTGCTCTCGCAGTTCTCCGCCGCACGCGCTGCCGCGATCACGAAGGGCGCCATTCGCACTCCGGAGCAGAAACCATGAACATCAGCACCGTGTTTACGCCACGCCCTGCATCGCGACCGGAACCGGCGGGTCGCTCGGACGCCGCGCCGCGTGTAGATGATGGGAGCACTGAGTCCGATGCGCGTGAGACACGTGTGCCGGCGCGCGTCGAGTTCTCGGCGCTGCTCGCACTGATCGCCGGCGCAGGCACCAAGGTGCGTGCCGACCTGCTTCGCCAGGTCCCCGCCGAAGGCGTATCACTGCTCGACAAGTTGCTGGATGGATCGGTGCTGGATGCATCGACGCTGGACGCGGACGCGACTGGTGATAGCGGCATCGCACCGAATCTGGTGGCCGCCTCGGTGAACAGCGCCTCGCAGCGCGCCGCGGACGATTTGCGCTATGGTATCCTCAAAGACTCCAGCGTGGGCGACGCGTCGGCTGAGCTGGACGTTCTCAAGGCCGCGCTGCAGAGCGACACGGCTCGGTCCGGGGCTCGCGTCGGCAATGATCACCCGCATCTCACGGAAGTGATCAGCCGCATTGTGGCCGGTCGCGGTGCGTCGGTTGATCAGCTCAAGGCGCGTGGCGACAACGAGGCGGCGGACATTCGCGCAGCACTCGATGCGCTGTTGGCCCAAGCCGGAACGCCGGTGGGATTCGAGCTGGCCAGTGTCAGCGACAACGCCACGCTGCTGGCGACGGCCAATGCGCTCGCGAACGCGAAGGTCGCTTCGGCCGCCGATGTCACCACACCCGTGAAGGACGTGGATGTGTTGGCGCCCGAGCTGCGACAGAAGCTCGGGCGGGTCGTCGAGCGCATGAAGAACGAGTACGGACACACAGTCGACGTCGTCGAGACCGCGCGCTCACAGGAGCGACAGGACTTTCTGTTCGAGCAAGGTCGCACGCGAGCCGGCTCGGTCGTCACCTGGACCCGAGATTCGGCGCACGCGCGGGGCGATGCCGTGGACGTCCTGGTGGACGGCAAGTGGAACAACGCTGATGGGTTTGCGCGGTTGCAGCGCATCGCGCGTGAGGAAGGCCTGCGCACGCTGGGCGTTCGCGATCCCGGTCATCTGGAGGTCGAGTCGATGAGTCGATCCGTAGCTGATGCGACCGCGTTCAGTGCGTCGACCCGTCGTGAACAACCGTCAACGCCCGCCATCGCCACGCCGGCGGCCCAGTCGGGTATCGCGCGCGTGGCCGGAACTGCCGGTGTGGCCAGCATTGCCCGCGTGGCCGACGCGTCCAGCGCGCGTGGAATCGATCGCGTGACGACATCAGACAGCGTGTTGTCAGCCGCCGTGACCAGCGTGGCCAGCGCACCGGCCGGCGAACGGGGACAAGGCAACGCGTTTGGACGCAGCGAACGTGACGCAGACGGGCGACCGCTCAACAACGGGCGTGCGCTTGGTAGCGCGCGTCGCGAATCAGTGGGCGCCGTGGAATCCACCGCATTTGGCGCGCTGCAGCCGAACGCGATTGCCACACCGCAAACGGCAACAGGCGCGACCGCGACCATGGATTCGGCATCTCGCGTTGCCGACGCGCAGCACGTGCGCGATGGCGCGCCGGCCGGATCGGTTTCGCGTATGACCCTCAATATCGATACCGCTGACGGCGGCCAGGATCGCATTACCGTCGACCTGCGCGGCACCAGCGTCGGGACGCAGATCAGCACCGACGTCGATAGCGCTGCGCAGCTGCGTATGCGGACGGCCGAGCTGCAGGATGCCCTGGGTCGGCATGGCCTCGAAAGCGAAAGCGTGCGCATTGCCGGAGTTCCGCGCACCGATTCGAATGAAGCCGCGCGCGTGGCGGGCGGCGAGCGGGATGGACTGCGGCTTTCGTCCGCACAACACGGCGCGGCCAGTGATGGCTTTGCCAATCAGGGGCAGCGCGAGCGCGCCGCCACTGCGCGTGAATGGGATCGACCCGAAACGTCGCGGCAGTCACGCGACGAGCAGCGGGAATCTGCACGTCAGAGCGCCGGCCAGCGTGGCCAGCGCGGTACGCCCAACGGGAGCGACTCATGATCACTGCAGTACGCACCAGCATGTATGCGGACACGACGTCCACGACACCGACGATACCCGGTACGGCCGTCGCTCCGCCGGTAGGACCGCTCGCGCCTTCGCAGCCGCGCGTGCTGCCCGCCAATCCGAGCGGAATGGGTCGCGATGAGTTTCTGAAGCTGCTGGTGTCGCAGCTCAAGAATCAGGACCCGCTCAATCCGATGGATGGCAAGGATATGGCGGCGCAGCTCGCGCAGTTCTCCACCGTCGAGCAGCTCATCGCAATGAATAAGACGATGGACTCGGCGCAGGAGACTGCCACGGCCACCGCCGATGCCATCAAGGCCCTCGAGATCACGCAGAACGATCGCGCCGATGAGTTGGCGCAGTTGATCGAAGGACAGATGGCCATGTCAACAGTCGGAAAGGTCGGCGTGACGACGGGCAACACCTTGTTCGTCGATCGCGACGGCGCCGGCACATTGGTGATCGACAGCGGCACGCTGACCGGCGCTGGGTACGTCACCGTGACTGATGAGAAGGGACAGATCGTATCGAGTGGCACGGTCGCCAAGGTGGGCGCCGGCCCGCAGGCATTCGATTTGCGTGATGTCGCATTCGATCCGCCGCTCACCGGCGGGAAGTACACGTTCAAGTTCGAGGTCGCAGCGAGTGGCGGCCAACCGCGGCAAGTGAAGACGTACTCGTCCGGACGTATCACCGGCATGAAGTACGAACAGGGCAACCCCATTCTCATCATCGGTGACTCGCTTTCGGTCCCGATGTCGCAACTGACACAAATCCGCGGCTGACCGCGACCTTCCACGAGGACTCTCCCACATGCTTCGCTCGCTTTACGCTGGTGTCTCCGGCCTGCGCAACAACCAAACGCGCATGGACGTGATCGGAAATAACAT
Organism: Gemmatimonas sp.; assembly: GCA_040080315.1. Taxonomy (GTDB): domain Bacteria; phylum Gemmatimonadota; class Gemmatimonadetes; order Gemmatimonadales; family Gemmatimonadaceae; genus Gemmatimonas. The sequence goes on along the minus strand of JBEBIR010000085.1, from coordinate 4,253 downwards.
CGCGAACGTGAACACGGTGGCTTTCAAGGCTGGTCGTGTGACGTTCAAGGAAGGATTTGCCCAGCTCCTGCAAGGCGCCAGTCGTCCGCCTGGAGATCAGGGTGGCATCAACCCGATTCAGATCGGCCTCGGTATGCAGATCGGCTCGATCGATCAGATCTTCAATCAGGGCAATCTGGAAACGACAGGGCTGAACACCGATGTTGCCATTCAGGGCGATTCGTTCTTCGTCGTGCGCAAAGGCAACCAGAGCTTCTATTCGCGCGCCGGCAATTTCCAGGTTGATGCGCTCGGTCAGATGGTGACTCCCGCCAACGGTTTCATCGTGCAGGGTCGCATGTACGAAAACGGCGTGCTGTTGGATGGCATCCGCGACATTCGCTTGCCCTTCGGTCAGAAGGTTTCCGCGAAACCCACATCGGAAACGGTGCTCGCCGGCAATCTGAATGCCTCGTCGCCGGTGTTTCAGGGCAACTTCCAGGATCCGCTCGATCGTGCACTCCCGATCAACGAAAAGGCGTGGACGGAGACGCAGATCGCGGTATTCGATTCGCAGGGTACCAAGCACGACGTGAAGATCCAGATGTGGAAGACCGGCCAGAACACGTGGGACTGGCAGCTCGACCCGATGGCGTCGGCGACCACGCAAGCGTTTCAAACTGATGCACTGGTTCCGCCGTCGGATATCACGCTGCCAACACCGCCGGCCGGGTATGAAATCCTCCCAGCCAATGTCCGGGTGACCAGTGCCTCAGGCACCGAGTACGTGTCGCCGGCCGATTTCACCTATGCGCCACCGTCCGTGCAGTTCACGGCCAACATGCCGTCGAACTCTGAGATCTCGATTTCGTACTTCATGAGCCCGACCACCGCCGTCGCGAATGTGAACAGTGGAACGTTCACCTTCGACCTGACCGGCATCATGACCACCAACACCCAGGCGTCTTTGGACTTTGCCGTACCGGGTGCGAGCCCGATGCTGATCGACCTCAAGCTGGCCGGTGGAGTGAATGGTTTGACGCAGTTCGCGTCGACCGGATCGACCGCCGTGCTGCGTGACCAAAACGGTTACACGGCCGGTTCACTGGAGGACTTTGTCATCGATCGCTTCGGTTTGATCACGGGGTTCTTCACGAACGGCACCACGTCGTCGCTGGCCAAGATCGTGCTCGCCGACTTCAGCAACCCGTCGGGTCTCATCCGTTCGGGCGACAACATGTATCAGGAGTCCGCGAACTCCGGCGGCGCCGTGCTCGGTTTCGCCCTTGAGGGCTCACAGTCGGCGCTCACCAGCGGCGCGCTGGAAATGTCGAACGTCGATCTGGCGCAGGAGTTCACGAACATGATCGTGGCCCAGCGCTCGTTCCAAGCGAACGGCAAAGTCATCACGACTGCCGACGAAATGCTGCAGGAGCTGATGTCCGTCAAGCGGTAAAGCTTGGGTCGTAGTCGCTTGAAGCGGCGAAGACGGAGGGTGGGGTCCAGAGACCTCATCCACCGTCTTTGTCGTTTTCATAGGCAAGTATTGCCTAGTAGAGCCTGTATTTCCGTACGGCAAAATATGTCTGTTTTGTATTTCCACTAATTGGAAATATCAAGTTAGCACCGTAAGTCGTTTCTTATCAATACGTTACGTAGTTCTTAGTTCTCCAGTACTTCGTACTCTGTTCATGGCCCAATCCGTGCTTTTGGTGAGCTCAGAAGACCTTTCCCTCGCCCGTACCAGACATGTCCGCACCAGAACAAGCGCAGATCCCAGAGAACGCTGACGCCCCGGCTGCCGCAACCGGGTTCAAGGCCAAGCTGCCTATGATCGCCATGGTCGCCGTCGGCATCGCGATTGGTGGTGGCACTGGCGCGGCGTTTATCGGTCCCATGGTTGCCAAAAAGATGGGCAAGGTCTCATCTCCGCATGCTGACAGTGCCGCAGCCGCAGCGCCCGCGGGTGAACACGCCCCGGCGGAAGGCGAGTCGGGCGGCAGCGCCGAGGCGGTGCACTTGCTGGAGAACCTCGTGCTCAACCCGGCCGGCAGCAACGGCAGCCGCTTTCTCTTGCTGTCGGTGGCCATCGAAACGGGAACGCCAGCCATCGCCGCCGACATGACAACGCGCGACGCGGAACTGCGAGACATCATCCTCACCTCGCTTGGCACAAAGACCGTCGATCAGCTGACCGACATCAGCACGCGCGAAGGCATCAAGGTCGAGCTCCAGACGGCAATAACCGGTCGTTTCGGCAAGACCTCCGTGAAGCGTCTCTACTTCCCGCAGTTCGTGGTGCAGTAAGCACCGCCTTCGCGATATGGCCTCCGAGACACTCAGTCAGAACGACATCGATCGCCTGTTGGGCGGGAGTGCGCGACTCACGCCGCACACCGCCTCCGCGATGGACATCCAAACGTACGACTGGCGCCGCCCGCATCGCGTTTCCAAGGAGCGATTGCGCGTCCTCGAGTCGTTGTACGAGCGACTCGTCGGGGGACTTGAAACCTGGCTCGTCACGCGACTGCGCGGACAGGTCGAGGTGCGACTGCAGAGCGTCGAGCAATTCTCGTTCGGTGAGTTCAGTCTTTCCCTCGCGATGCCGTGCTCGTCCTTCATCTTCGATATTGCCGGCACCGGCCAGAAAGGTGTCATCGACATTGGACCCGAACTCTCGACATACGTCGTCGATCGTTTGTTTGGTGGCGAGGGAAGTGGCAACGCGCTGACTCGCGCGTTGACGCCCATTGAACGCCTTGCCGTGCGTTCGGTTGCCGACAAGGTGGCGTTCATGTTGCAGGACGTCTGGCGTGAACATGCGCCCATGGAACTCGCGATCACCGGCTTTGAATCCACACCGGAATCGCTCAAACCGATTGGACGTGATGAGCCGGTGTTGGTCGCGAACGTGGAATTCTCGGCAGGCAATGTGAGCAGTCTCATGATGATCTGCCTGCCGTTTGCCGTGCTCGACAAGTTCGTCAACGCGCACAGTCAGCAACGGACTGCTCCCGTGTCCGGCAACGCCGCTGAGCGCGATGCCAGCCGTCAACGCAGCGAAGCGGCCGTGCGGGCCAGCAAGGTGCCGCTCACAGCGCGCCTGCCGGACTTTCAACTGTCCATGCGCGACATCGCCCTCCTGGAAGTTGGCAGCGTGATCCCCACTGGAATTCCGAAAGACGCGCGGGTCATCGTGCGCGCTGGTGCGCAGGAACGCTTCATCGGTCATCCCGGCCGCGTGTCGGGCAACCTGGCCATTCGCATTCTCGACGCGGTGCCTTCCGCGTCAACGTCACCCGACTCCCGGACCCCCGAATGAACCCCGCCGAGATCGACGCCATGTCTAGTGGCGAACCGTCCACTGATGCATCCGTCGCGCGTACACCCCAGTTCACCGAGTTTGAGCAGACGGTCACCGGACACAGTGAAGTGCCAATCGGCATGCTGCTGGACCTGACGTTGCCCATTTCGATCGAGCTCGGTCGCACGACGATGACCGTGCAGGAGCTCTTGCGATTGGGTCGCGGTTCGGTCGTGCAACTTGATCGCCTCGCGGGCGATCCCATCGACATCTTCGTCGGCGATCGTCGGTTTGCCGAGGGCGAGGTGGTGGTGTTGGGTGAACATTTCGGTGTGCGCATCACGCGCATTCTGACGTCTGGTGGTGCGATCAACCAGCAGGTGGCGTAATGCACACGCCGTTGTGCGACGTGCCGCCTGACTACGTTCCGCCCACGACCTGAGTACTGACACGTCATGCTGACTGCTGCCCTCGGCGTCGTGGCCGCGCTGGCGTTTGTCCTTGGTCTTGGCGCCCTGTGTCTGTGGGCGCTCAAGCGTTGGGGCAAGATGTCGCTCACGTCGCGCACGCGAGTGGCCGTGGAAGTGGTGCAGCGGGTGTCATTGGGTCCGAAGGCTGGGCTCGCGGTGATTCGCGTGGGCGAAAAGGTGATGGCTGTTTCGATTGGTGATGGCGGTATCCGGACGCTGTTCGAACTGGATGAAGCCGATCGTCAACGAGTGATTGCCAGCAGCCAGGTACCGATGCCGATGGAATCGAGCAGCGAAGCGACAGCATCGTTTGCGAAGTTCCTGCCGACCGCGTTTGGCCGCACGTTGCAGAAAACGATGACCGCGTCGGTTGAGCCTGAGCCCGTCTTGGTAGCGCCGCGCGTTTCGCCGATTGTAGCGTTCAGTCCGAACGAGCCGTGTGAGATTCCGTCGTTCTTGACGGCCGCGCCAAAGACGCAGCGCGGCGAGCCACTGTCGTA
>JBEBIR010000084.1:0-10094 GCA_040080315.1 Gemmatimonas sp. | reverse complement strand
ATGACGCGGAGATGGTGCAGACGTCACGCTCGCAGGCGGGTGCGCCGGGCGTCTACCTGCTGACGCCCGTTCGGCCGCTCGATTCCACGTGGGGCGACACCGCGTTGCTCGTCCTGCGTGGATACCTCTACTCGGCGGATGCGCGCACAGTCGATTTCGCGAAGGCGCGTGAGTCGGATACTCTGACCGTTGATGCACTGGTGACGGCATTCCCGACGCGCGGTCGCGGTGCGATCCGATCCCCCACGTCGCCGCGCGCGCTGCGAGCACTCGATCGCGACACGCTGATGGCGATGATGGCCCGACCGCTCCTGCCCGTGGTGCTGCTGGCGTTGGGCGATACCCTGCCGCGCGATGTCGTGCGACCGACCCGAGTGCCACCACCGTCACCAAGCGAAGGGCCACATAAGGCGTACGCGTTTCAGTGGTTCGGCTTTGCGTTGGTGTTTGTTGTGGGATTTCTGGCGTTTGTCAGGAAGGGCTCGCGCAAGCCCAGTTGAAATGACGCGGAGGCGCCACAGGTGATGCGCGCCATCACTGATTTCCAGAATGCGGAATGCGACTGCCGGCCTCCCGTTGCCAAGCAAACGGTTGTCGGACTATCACACCTAAGGCCCATTGGTCACCGGCTTGGGGCAGTGGACGTTTCCAGGCTGGCACGTCGGCCACCTAAACGCCGGCGCTGAGTACGCCGTCACGCTTCTGAACTGGAGTGCAAAGTAGCGGGCACAGCCATTGCCTCCTGAGTGCCTACGGAGCGGGCCGTACTGGTAGCGTCGCGCGTTGCCGTCGGGTGAGTGATCGACCTCCGGGGGGTCGTCGGTCATTCACCCGAGGCAGCGCGCAACGAGGACGTCAGGCGGCCGACAGCGACGGATGCAGTGTCGGTCGGGAACGACGCAGGATCGACACACAACACGCGCGCACCACGCTAATCACGCGGTCTTGCTCGGCCAACGTCAGGGATGAGCTGCTTGGCAGGCACAGTCCGTGCGCAAACAGGTCGTCGGCAACGCTGCCACCGATGGCATCGCTGCGTCGGAACACCGGTTGCTGATGCATCGGCTTGCAGACCGGACGTGCTTCAATGTTCTCCGCCTCGAGTGCGAGACGAACGGTCTCGGCATCAACACCAAAGTGCTGTCGATCAATGATCACAACGCTCAGCCATCGATTCGCGCGACTCTCCGCAGACTCGAAGGTCGATTCCGGCATGAACGTCACGCCGGGCAGTGAGCCGAGCGCGGCCACGTAGCGGCCAAAGACAGCTCGACGGGCCGCCACGCGCTCCTCGACAACGCGCAACTGGCCGAGACCAATGCCGGCCAGCACGTTGCTGAGCCGATAGTTGTAGCCGATGCGCGTGTGCTCGTCATGCGCCGCAGGCTCGCGTGCCTGCGTGGCCAGTAGGCGCACTCGCGCGGCAATGTCCGCGTGCGGGGTGACGAGCATGCCACCCCCGGATGTGGTGATGATCTTGTTGCTGTTGAACGAATAAAATCCGGCATCGCCGAACGTGCCGGCCGCGCGTCCCTTGAAGCGCGATCCGAGCGCGTCTGCGGCGTCCTCAATGAGGAGGACGTCATGTCGGGCGCAGGCCTCGGCGATGCTTTCGACATCGGCGCATTGTCCATAGAGGTGCACCAGGACCACCGCGCGCGGCAGTGCGCCACGATGGGCCGCGTCGTCGAGAGCCTCCGACAGCAACACGGGATCCATGGTCCACGTGGCGCGATCACTGTCCACAAACACCGGCGTGGCTCCGACGTATCGGATTGGAAACGCGCTCGCGGCAAACGTCAACGTGCTGACCCAGACGGTATCCCCCTCGCCGATACCGAAGGCCATCAATGCGAGATGCAGTGCTGCCGTTCCGGAGCTCAGGGCAATGGCGTGCGGCGCGTCGACGTAAGCCGCCAGTTCACATTCGAACGCGTCCATCTGCGCTCCGAGTGGCGCAATCGCATTGGTGCGGAACGCCTCCGCCGCGCGGGCGATTTCGTCGTCACCCAGATGTGGTGCCGAGAGATGGATGCGATCGGGCATTCAGGACGCCAAGGCGGGAGAGGCGACGGATTGGTGAATTGAAAAGGACACACGCACGACCCACTCGGTCTCGTGGCCCGCAATGGAGTATCGGCGCCTACGCCGCGGACGCGATACCCAAATGACCGTCAGAAGGAATTCGTGCTGCGGTTGTGACGAAATGGTCCGGCGGCGGAACGCCGCGCCGCTAGAGACGACCGATGCTCGAGTATTGGAAGCCCGCAGCGCGTACATCTTCCGGTCGATACACATTTCGCAAATCGACCAACACTCTCATGTGCATGGCCGTCCCGAGCTGGTGGAAATCCAGCGCGCGGAACTCGTTCCACTCGGTGATCAGCACCAGGGCATGCGCCCCTTTTGCGGCATCGTACGCGTCGTCGCACCACTGCACGTCCGGCAGCAACTCTCGTGCTTCACGCATGGCCGCGGGATCGTACGCGCGAATGATCGCACCCGCGTCCTGCAGGGCGGGCACGATCGCGAGACTCGGCGCTTCACGCATGTCATCCGTATTGGGCTTGAACGCCACGCCCAGCACAGCAATGGTCTTCCCCCGGACGCTCCCGCCGCAGGCCTGCATGACGCGCGAGGCCATCGCGCCCTTGCGAGTGTCATTGACCTGCACGACGGTCTCCACCAGACGCGCCGGCGAACCATACTCTTGCGCCGTGCGCACCAACGCGATCGTGTCCTTCGGGAAACACGATCCACCGTAGCCAGGTCCGGCGTGCAGGAACTTCTTCCCGATGCGGCCGTCGAGGCCCATGCCGCGTGCAACGTCCTGCACATTCGCACCGACCTTCTCGCACAGATCGGCGATCTCGTTGATAAACGTGATTTTCGTGGCGAGAAACGCGTTGGCGGCATACTTGGTGAGTTCCGCCGTCTCCAGTGTCGTCATCACCACCGGCGTCTCCATCAGGTACAGCGGTCGATACAACGCCTGCATCACTTCACGCGCACGGTCGGTTTCCGCCCCAATCACCACACGGTCTGGTCGCATGAAATCACCGATCGCGGACCCTTCACGCAGGAACTCCGGATTCGACGCCACATCGAAGTCCGCGTCAGGATTGGCCGTGCGAATGATCTCGGCCACGCGGCGTCCCGTACCGACCGGCACCGTACTCTTGGTCACCACCACGGTGTAGCCCGTCATCGCACTGGCCACGGCCGCTGCGGCGGCGTCTACAAAGCGCAGGTCAGCGTGCCCGTCACCGCGGCGCGACGGGGTGCCGACCGCGATGAACACCGCATCAGCATCCGCGACCGCGTCGGCCAGATTCGTGGTGAATGACAGGCGACCCGACCTGACCCCTTTCGCCACCAATTCATCAAGTCCCGGTTCAAAAATGGGAATATCACCGCGCCGCAAGCGCTCAACCTTCGTGGCGTCGAGGTCCACACACACCACCGTCGGACCGAACTCCGCGAAGCAGGCGCCGGACACCAGTCCGACGTATCCGGTACCGATCATGGCAATCTTCATGGCGTGCTCAAACTCCGATGTGATAGTAGTCGCGATACCAGGCGACAAAACGCTGCACGCCGTGCTCGATCGACGTCTTCGGCGCAAACCCGACATCCTGCACCAGCGCTTCCACATCGGCATACGTGGCCGGCACGTCGCCCGGCTGCAACGGCAACATGCGTTTCTCCGCCGTGCGGCCGAGTGCCTGCTCAAGCGTGGCGATCAGGTGCATCAGCTCCACGGGGTTGTTGTTGCCAATGTTGTACAGACGATACGGCGCCGTGCTGGTGGCGGAATCCGGCGCGTCGGAATTCCAAACGGGATTCGCCGACGCCGTATGATCGCTGGTGCGAATGACACCTTCGACGATATCGTCGATGAAGGTGAAATCACGCCGCATGCGGCCGTGGTTGAACACGTCGATCGGCTTGCCTTCGAGGATGGCCTTGGTGAACAGGAACAGCGCCATGTCCGGTCGACCCCACGGCCCGTACACGGTGAAGAACCGCAGTCCCGTGGTGGGCAATCCGTACAAGTGGCTGTAGGTGTGCGCCATCAGTTCATTGGCCTTCTTGGTCGCCGCGTACAATGACAGCGGGTGATCAACGTTCTGATGCACGGAAAATGGCATGGACGTGTTGGCACCGTAGACGCTCGAAGACGAGGCATACGTCAGGTGCTGCACCCCGTGATATCGACATCCTTCGAGGATGTGCAGAAAGCCCACCAGATTGCTGTCGACATACGCGTGAGGATTCGTCAGCGAGTAGCGCACACCGGCTTGCGCGGCCAGGTGAATGACACGGTCGAAACGCTCCTCGCGAAACACACGCTCCACGCCGCTGCGATCGCCGAGCTCCATGCGCAACAGCCGAAAGCCGGCCTGCGGCGCCAGTCGCGCCAAGCGCGCCTCTTTGAGCGTTGGATCGTAATAATCGTTGACGTTGTCGAGTCCAACGACTTCGTCACCGCGCGCGAGCAATCGCTCGCTGGTGTTGTACCCGATGAAGCCGGCGGCGCCGGTGACCAGAATTTTCGCCATGCAAGTCCTCAGTGAGTCGGGCGACCCGGTTGGTCTCCCTCGTGCGATGAGGACGAATGTAACGGGCGCAACGCCACGTTCGGGCGTTGGAGCAGCAGAACGGCCGCCATGATGCCGGCCCCGCCAACCAGTGTACCGCCACCGATGGGCTGACCCAGCACCAATACGCCCATCAGCGTCGTCCAAAAGGGCTCGATCGTTGACGTGATCGCCGTCCGCACGGCACCCAGTTGCGCCAGCCCGGCCAGAAATCCGAGAAAGGCGCCTGCCGAGAGGACTCCTTGCAACATACTGGCCGCCACTGACCGCGCATCGTGATGCGCGAGCAGCGTGCCCGTCGCCAGCGCCCACGCCAGGAACAGGATTGCGCCGCCAACCGAGATCGCGCGGGCAACATCCAGTGGTGCGCGCGTGCGCTGCAGGCTGCTGAGTACCGGGATGTATCCGGCGTACACCAACGCGCCAAGCAGAATCACCACGACGCCGGTGGCGTTCAGCGATGCCGCGGACGGCGCGCCCACCATCGCACCGATCCCACCGAGGGCCAGCAACAACGCCACGACGCGAACACGTCCGAGCGGCTCGACGCCGCGCACCGCCGTCATGATGGCCACCCACGCCGGATACGTGTAGAACAGGAAGGCCGCGGTCGACGCGGGTATCCATCGCAGCGACAGCAGCGACAGCGTGGCGACCGAGGCTTGGCCGCCACCCGCGATCAGCAGGACCCGCCATGAATACCACGGCGCGGCGTCGAAATCGCGAGCCCTCGCGGCCGCCGGATGTATGGGCGAGGGTCGCCACGCGGCATAGAGGACCAGCAAAACCGCGGTGGTCGTGTACCGCAATGCCTGTATGCCCTGCAACGCGACGCCGCTCTTGAGCGCGAGGACCGTAAGCGGGGAGATCGATCCGAAACAGCAGGCGCTGATGGCAACCAGCATCGTCGCGCGCAGAATGTCGCGGCGCGCGCGTGTGTCCTTCACAGCACCGTGCCGCTCAGCACCAGATAGGCGACGCTGAAATAGATGCTGACTGCCGACACATCAACCAGGGTCGCCACCAGGGGCGCCGACGCGCTGGCTGGGTCGAGCCCGAAACGCTTCAGGAGAAACGGCAACATCGATCCGGTTACCGAGCCCATCATGACGATGCCGATGAGTGCAGCACCGACCGCGAGCGCGACCTTCACATAGTGGTCACCATACGGATACAAGCCGAGTTGCTGCCACACCACGATGCGCAGGACGGCGATACACCCTAAAATCAGACCGAGAATCAACCCCGCAGGAATCTCGCGGAGCAGCACTCGCCACCAGTCACGCACGCGCACTTCGCCGAGCGCCATCGCGCGAATGATCAGGGATGTCGCCTGTGATCCCGAGTTGCCGCCGGAACTCATGATCAGCGGAATGAACATCGCCAGCATGGACGCCTTTTCGATGTCGGCCTCATAGTGCGCCATCGCCGATGCCGTCAGCATCTCACCCACCGCCAGCACGGCCAGCCAGCCGCCGCGCTTGCGCACGTTCTGCCACAATCCGATCTGCATGTAGGGCTCATCCAGCGCCTCCATGCCGCCGACCTTCTGCGCATCCTCCGTTTGCTCATCCTGAATGACGTCGATGACGTCGTCAACGGTCACGACGCCCAGCAATCGCCCTTCGTGATCCACCACCGGCAGCGCCACCAAGTCGTAGTTCGACGTCAGCTGCGACACTTCTTCTTGCGGCGACTCAGGGGGAACGCTCACCACCTCGTCCCATGCGAGTTCGCTGATCCGCGCGCCTTCGGCGGCCGCCAGCAGTTCGCGAAGCGATAGCACGCCACGCAACCGGCCGTTCACGTCGGTCGTGTAGATGGTGTACATCGCTTCGCGACGACCCGCGCGCGCCATCGTCCGCACGGCACGCAGCGCCTCTTCGACCGTGAGTGTTTCGTCCACCGACACGAACTCGGTGGTCATCAGACCACCGGCGGTCTCCGGATCGTATTGGAGCAATCGCTCCGTTTCGGCCTTGTCCGCAGGTTCGAGTGCCGAAAGAATCTCGTCGGCCGTCTCTTCATCCAATTCGTCGAGCGCATCCGCGCGCTCGTCAGGGTCCATTTCGGCAACAAGCGACGCCGCCTCGCCAGTGGTCAGCTCCTCAAGCACCTGCGTGCGCAAGTCATCGTCGAGGTATTCCAACACCTCAGCGGCCCGGGCCTTCCCGAGTGCCGCGAGGAACGCGCGTACCTGATCTTCCGGCATCGCCTCGGCGACATCAGCAAGATCGGCCGGATGCATCTCCTCGGTCTGTGGGCCGATGCTCTCCGGGGCCTCCTCGAGTAACTCAAGGAGGTCGGGTACCAACAGCGCCGCGAGCGGCCGCATTTTGTCTTTTCGGGGTGACTGCATCGGGGTCCCCTCCCGTGGTGAGTTGCGGGGTACTCACCGCCGCGCGGCGTTCCGGGTTGTGTTGAGGCTGGACGGGTTCCTCCACCGGACTCTGGACAGGCGCGAGTGGGGTGGCGGCGCGCGCAAGTTAGCGAGTGTCAGTCCGGAAAGTGAATGGACCGTTCCGATGAATGAACTACAGACGGGAGACGGCAGACGGCAGACGAGAGACCAAGACCAGCCGCGTCTGCGTCTCCCGTCTCCCGTCCTCCGTCTCCCGTCTGTTGTTCCCCCATCCGGAAGCGGCGTGTGCGGAGTCAGCGTATGGTTGTGTAGGTCAGCTGACGTCCCGTCGGACGCTCAATAACGCTTCGCCAATAGGACAGCGGTCGAACCAGCACTCCGCTCGCGTAGTACGCCGTGTCCGTCACGTTGCGAGTCGGATCGGGATGTGCGCGCGTGACATACAAGACGTCGCCAACCCGCACCACATCAACCACCACCGAGTCGGTTTGCGCGATACCACCGAACGGCGCAGACGAAAACGTTCGGATATCCGACATGCGACCAGTGGATACGGTGGTGTCCCGTCCATTGCCGCCGCCGGATCCCGTGCCACCCCGGTCATCAAAGATGCGCGTGTCTGTCGTGCGGCCGAGGTCGAGCGGTACCAGTCGTGCTTCGATCAGGTACGTGGGCGCCAGATCGCCCGGAAAGCTAAACCGGTAGGGCAACACACCACCGTCAATCATGGTCCCCTTGAAATAGGTCGACCGGGCCGGGTCGGGGCCACCCGAAGGACTTGCTCCACACGCGCCAAGACCAAGCCCCGCCAGCACGCCGAGTACCAGTGGGCGCCAGCAGGGAATACGGCTCGGGAATCTGCGCATGTGACCTCCTGTGACGCGGGGTATCCCATCATCTTTGAGGACAGCTGGAAGCATGTCAAGCGAATTCCGGCGATGTTCGTCCCTTTTCCCAAACTTGTATGCCCCGCGTTGCGTTTCTGGGCCTGGGCGCGATCGGCGCGCCCATGGCGCGTCATCTGGCCGGCCCCGACCTCGATCTCGTCATCTGGAACCGCACGCGCTCACGAGCCGACGATTTCGTAATCGCGACGCCGGCACGCATTGCCGAAACACCCGCGGCGGCGGCTGACGGTCGCGACATTGTCATCACGTGTCTCCCCGTATCGCGTGACGTCGAGTCGCTGCTGGACGGACCCACGGGATTGTTGGCCACCATGCCGCGTGGCTCGATCTTGGTAGACTGCACCTCGGGAGACTCCACGACGTCGCGACGCATGTCCGAACGACTGCGCGAGCACGGCATCGGATTTCTTGATGCGCCAGTGTCTGGTGGTGTCGTCGGCGCCGTGCAAGGTGCACTCACGGTGATGGTGGGTGGTGACGCGGATCTGCTCGAGCGGGTGCGCCCGGTACTTGAGCGCTTCGGCAAACGCATCGTGCACTGCGGTGTCGTGGGCACCGGCGATGCGCTCAAGGCGGTGAACAACGCCTTGCTGGCGATGCACATTTGGGGAACGGCGGAGGGATTGGTGGCGCTGGAGAAGGCCGGAGTGCGTGCTGACGTGGCACTCGATGTCATCAACGCGTCCAGCGGCCGCTCGAACGCCAGCATGAATCTCTTCCCCGATCGGGTGCTGTCGCGCGCGTTTCCTCGCACGTTCCGGCTGGCGTTGCTGGACAAGGATGTCGGCATCGCGGCCGACTTGGCGCGCGAACAGCAGGTGCCCTCACCGCTGCTGCAGTTGACCGCAGAACTGTTCCGGATGGCGCATGGAGAGTTGGGTGAAGCCGCCGATCATGTCGAGGCGGTGCAGGTGGTCGAGCGATTGGGTGGCGCCATCATTGGTGGCATGCCGCTCGCAGGAGGTGCAGCATGACCGGTGGCGTGCTCTCTGACGTCGCGACCGTCGACGTGATTCGCGCGCAATTCCCGGCGCTCGCGCGGCGCGAAGGGGCGTATCCCGTGGCGTACTTCGATGGACCGGGTGGCACGCAAGTGCCGCGACGCGTCGCCGAGGCGATGTCAGACTATCTGTTGCACCACAACGCCAACACCCACTGGGCGTATCCGACCAGCGCGGAAACGGATGCACTGCTCGACGACGCGCGTCGTGTACTTGCGGACTTCCTGGGGGCGAGCGCCGGCGAGATTTCCTTCGGTGCGAACATGACCACGATCCTGTTTCACATCGCGCGCGCCATTGGCCGCACGCTGGAACCGGGTGACGAGATCATTGTCACGGAGCTCGATCATCATGCGAACATTGCGCCGTGGCAGGCCCTCGCGCGCGAACGCGGCGCCGTGCTGCGCTGGATACCGCTGGACCTCACCACGTTTCGACACGAGACGGGTGCGCTGGAGCGATTGCTGTCGCCGCGCACCAAGGTCGTCGCGATCGGCGCCGCGTCGAACATTCTTGGCACCGTCTCGGATGTTCGCGCGTTGGTGGCGACAGCGCAGGCCGCCGGGGCGACGACGGTTGTTGACGCGGTGCATTTTGCACCGCATGCGCTGGTCGATGCGCGGGCGATTGGTGCGGACTTCCTGCTGTGCAGCGCCTACAAGTTCTATGGACCGCACATTGGCGTGTGCTATGGTCGACAGGACGCGACGGCCGCGCTCGACCTGCCGCGACTGGAACCGGCACCCGACTACGTGCCCGAGTGTCTTGAGACCGGCACGCAGAACCACGAGGGGATCGTTGGTGCGGCCGCCGCGGTGAACTTTCTGGCATCGCTCGCACCGCACGGTGCTGATCGCCGCGCGCGGCTGCGCGACGCGATGCACGGACTGCACGAGCGCAGCGATGCGCTGGTTCGTCAGCTGTGGACGGGACTCGCCGATATTCCCGGCATCACGCTGTACGGTCCACTCCCGGGAACGCCACGCACACCCACGATTTCGTTTCACGTGCGCGGACATCCCTCGGAGCACGTCGCGCGCGCGCTCGCGCCACGCGGCGTGTTTGTGTCTCACGGTGATTTTTACGCGTCCACGGTGGCCCGTCGCATTGGATTGGCAGAGGAAGGCCTCGTGCGTGCCGGGTGCGCGTGCTACACCACCGATGACGAAGTCGAGCGACTCGTGGATGGCGTGCGCGATCTGGTCACGGGGGCGCTCTGAAC
>JBEBIR010000083.1:0-10095 GCA_040080315.1 Gemmatimonas sp. | reverse complement strand
TCAACCGTCTCGGCTGTTCCGCCATTGCCAAACGTTTCGTACAACCGACTCACGCCGTTGTGCGTCGCGGCGATGAACATCAAATAGCCAGGCGACCATGTGTCGAAGTTGCCGTGCGCGTACACACCCGGCATCCCCAGCCGGGTCATCTCCTGCACGTTGTTCCAGCCGATCATCTGCCACTCATTGGTCAGCAACGGATCAATCCATGCGTTGTAGGGACCGTCCCCGATCGTATTGTCGTACAGGAATGACCCGGACTCATGCAGGTCGTGCAAGACCTGTGCTTTCCAGCCCACGTACGTGTTGAGGACGTGCTCAGTGAGCTTGAGCGTCATAGCCATCGCATCACGATTGTTGTCGTGGGCGACGTACTTGCCCCAGTACAGCAGATTCGGAGGGGTTTGTCCGGGATGCGCCATCTTCCACTTGAACACATCGACCACGCGATCGCGGCCGTCCACCTCGACGACCGGCGTGATGAGCGTGATCACGTGGTCGCGAATGTTCTTCACGTAGGGGCTTTCATCGACTGCCAGTCGATAGGCCAGCTCCATAAGCGCCGTGGGCGCCCCGACTTCGGTGGAGTGAATCGTTCCGGTGACGTAGTACACCGGCGCGGCCGAGTGTGCGAGTGCATCGGCCGTCGCATCATTCATCTGAATAGTGCGTGGATCCGCCAGCTTGGCCAGTTTGGCTCGGTTCTCATCAATCTTCGACAGCAGTGCTTCCGACGCGACGGCAACCGCAATCATTTCGCGTCCTTCCTCCGTCATACCAATGGAGTAGACGCGCACGCGCGGTGAGGCCTTGGCCAACAGGCGCATGTACTCGTACACCTCCTTCGAGTACGGCAGCTTGTTGGGAGCGCCGGCGATGTCGCCCAATACGGCCGTCGGCGTGGGAATGCCTTTCGCGGCGGGCATGTAGTCCACCAATGACGACAGGAAGAAGGGTTCGGTGGTGTACTCCTTGATCTTCTTCGTGTATTCCTCGTCGATCGGTTGCCGAGGATTGCGTCCCGGCTTGGCCGTCGAGACGGCGCTTTGTGCATGGAGCGTCGCCGTCGCGAACGCGGGGAGTGCGCTGCAGCCCAGCAGCAGTGCAACACCAACGCGCTGGGCGCGCCGGACGTAGAAAAAGGGCGGTTGACGCATGCAAACCTCGGAGGGAGTCGGGGCCGTGGCGCGCGAGTGGATCCGCAGCCATCAGAAGATGGCTGGCCATTGCTTTCTCGCACAAGAGTGTCGTGAAACACTCGTTCCTGTCGTGTGACGTTCCCAAATATGCGTGCGTCGTCACCAGAGAAGGATGGTGTCGTCGTTCACGAGTGCAAGCGACCATGAGAGCTGTCGTCGATTTCGACGTGTGGTGTCCGGTACTTCGTCGGCGAGACGCGGAGCGACGGTCATGACCGCGATGTCCGCGATGACCGACGACGTGCCCACGACACGAGCTCCGGCGTGTGCCAACGTGTCCGTGCTGTTCGTGGACGACGACAGCCAGATCCTTCGGGGAATCGAGCGCTCACTTGGGCCGCGCTTCCACGTCGTCACGGCCCGTTCAGGTGCCGACGCTGTGCGTTTGCTCGACGACGAGCAACGGTTTGCGGTCGTGGTGTCGGACCTGCACATGCCGGGCATGAACGGTGTCACCGTGCTGCGGACGTTCCGCGCGCGCGCGCCGGATACCGTTCGCGTGCTCTTCACGGGTGAGGCCGAACTGGCCGACGCGGTGCATGCGGTCAATGACGCGGAGGTCTTTCGCCTGCTGCTGAAGCCCGCGACGGGCTCGACGCTGTTGGCCGTGGTGCAGGCAGCGATCCGGCAGCACGAACTCCTGCAGGCTGAGCGCACGCTTCAGGAGCACACGCTGCACGGGGCCGTGGAGGCCTTGACTGAAGTGCTCGCGATCGCGCAGCCAGCGGCATACGGTCGAGCCCTGCGCCTCACGCGCCACGTGAAGGATCTATCCACGCATCTCGGACTGGACGCCAAGTGGGAGATTGAGGTCGCCGCGTTGCTTTCCCAGTTGGGATGCATCTCGCTTTCGTCCGATCTGGTCGATCGCTGGTATCATCACCGCGAACTGAGCGAGTCGGAACAGGCGCAGATCGCCAACTTGCCGGCGGCGGCCGAGGCGATGATCGCGCACATTCCGCGACTTGAGCGCATCTGCGCGATTATCCGTCGACAGTATGAGCCCTCGACGACGCGCGACGTGCCTGTGGGAGCGCGCGTACTGGCGATCGCCAGGGACTTCGATCTGCTGATCGGCGAGGGCGAAACGGCGGCGCGGGCGCTGGCCATGATGGGCTCCCGCGGCGCGCAGTATGATCGGCGTTTTCTGGAGGCGTTTATCGAGTTGCGCGGCGATCAGGCACCAGCAGCGGAGATTCGCGTGATGCGCTTGTGTGATGTCCGGCCGGGAATGCACTTCGCCGAAGACGTGCATTCGCCCAAGGGCCTGCTCCTCATTGCGCGTGGTCAGGAGGTTTCTGAGGCGCTGCGCGAGCGCATTTCGCAGCAATGGAGTCAGGACTTCACCAGCACGCGCGATGTCCGGGTGGTCGCGTCGTGACCAACGCACCCCTCGCGACCGCTGCCCGGGACATGATGCGGCAACATGCCGCATCGCTGCTCGACTCGATGGCCGACGCTTCGCTGATCGTGGACGCGCACCATGTGATCGTCTACTGCCACGCCGGCGTCGCTCGGCTCTTTGGCTACTCCGCCGGCTCGTTGATCGGACAGCCACTGAGCATGCTGCTTCCGGAGCATGTGCGCGCCACGCACGACGAACACGTTGAACGATTCCGACGCGGCGAGACGTCCACCCGCGGCCATATGGCGGCCTTGCTGAGCGGACTGCACGCGGATGGCCACCACGTGCCCCTTGATGTCACGATCAGTCGCTGCCCGGCCTGGGACGAGCAGGCGTCAATCGCGGTGCTACGCGATGCGGCCGATCGACTGGAAGACGAGCGCATGATTCGCGACAGCGACGAGCGCTTTCGGCGCGTCGCACAGGCATCGCGAGACGTGCTATACGAGTGGGACCTGGTGTCCGGCACCCGTTGGTTCGGCCATGGGCTCTCGCACTATTTTGGCCACAGCTCTGCGGTCGCCCGGGACCGCGACTGGTGGGAGGCCCAGATTCATCCGGATGATCGCGATCGCGTGCGGGCGAGTCTCAAGGCATATCAGGCGACGGGCGACGCGCTCTGGGCCGAGGAGTATCGGATCGCCCGCGCGGATGGCACCTATGCGATCGTGCTCAACCGCGCAATCTGCGAGCGCGACGCCGCCGGGATGATCGTGCGCAGCGAAGGGGCGCTGATGGACGTCACCGACCTGCGAGCGGCTGAGGACGCGCATCGTCGCGAAACGAAATCGCGGCTGGCGCTGGCGCAGCGCATGCAGCTGATCCTCGATCACATGCCTAGCGGCTGCCTCTTGAGCGATGACACCGGCGTGATCACGTATGCCAACTCCGCCGCACTGACGCTGCTGGGTTTTCAACTCGGTGAGCTGATCGGCCAACGAGTCAGTGCGCTTTTCGATTCAGATCTGATTGGCATCGCCAGCACGTTGCCGTGTGAAGTGGAAACCCGTGCCTCCTGGAAGGGCGTACTGACCCTGAATTCGCACGATGGACGCAGTCTGATCGTTGAGTGGGAGCAGACACCGGTGCTCGACGCGGTCGGCGCAGGCATCGGGTGTCTGTGCCTGGTGGTCGATATCACCGCGCGACGTTCGCTGGAGGCGCAGCTGGTGCAGGCACAGAAAATGGAGGCGATCGGGCGGCTCGCCAGCGGCGTTGCTCACGACTTCAACAATCTGCTGTCCGTCATCCTCAATGGCGCGGAGCTGTTGAGTGAATCGTTTCCGGTCGATGATCCGGGCACTGTGGAGATACACGAGATCCAGCAGGCCGCGTTTCGCGGCACGGAATTGACACGACAGCTTCTGGCCTTCTCGCGACGTGAAGCGTCGACTCCCCGCGTGGTGGATCTCAATCGGAGTATCGCCAACGTTGAGCGCATGCTGCAGCGACTGATCGGTGAGCACATCAGCGTCACCATGACCCCGCACTCCGCGCCGGTGAGCGTGCTGATGGACCCGCTGCACTTCGAGCAGTTGCTGATGAATCTCGCTGTGAATGCGAAGGATGCGATGCCATCTACTGGCGCGCTCTCGATTCGGCTCAGCGTAGTCAACGCGACGGACGTCGCGGTCGGGACGACGGGAGTGGCGCCCGCCAGTCGATTCGCGCAATGCGTGATTCAAGACACCGGCACAGGCATCGCGGCCGAGCATCTGCCGCACATCTTTGAACCGTTCTTCAGCACCAAGGAAAACGGCAAAGGAACGGGACTGGGATTGAGCATCTGCTATAACATTGTGCAGCAGGCCGCGGGTTCGATTGCGGTGCGCAGTCGGACCGGTGAAGGGACGACGTTTGAAGTCCTGCTCCCGATGTCGGATGTCGAGGCGATTGACCCGCTGTCGCACGCGGCGCCGGCGGTGTCGCGTGGCTCTGGAACGCTGCTGCTGGTAGAGGACGACCCGACGGTGCGCAGCATGTACGAGCATGCGCTGGGGAGTGCCGGCTACCACGTGCACAGTGCGGACACGCCGGAGGCTGCGCACGCGCTGCTGGACGTGGTGCACGACGAGATCGACGTCCTGGTCAGTGATGTGGGACTTCCGCAAATGAACGGCTATGAGTTGGCGCTGGAACTGCGTGCTCGTCGTCACATCCCACACGTGCTATTCGTGACCGGCTACCTGGACGATTTGCCAGAGATGCCGCACGAGGGATTGGCCGATGCAAAGACGGCATCCAAGCCACTGACCGGTCTGGAACTGGCGGCAAAGGTGCGCGAACTCTTCGCGCGTGAATCTGACAGCAACCATCGTCCACCATGAATCATCCACGCCTCGCACAGTTCAGTGATGTGCTGGAGTCACTTCCGGATTTGGCTCCCACCGTGCCGCTTACTGACGGCGGCGATGCCGACATCGATCACCTCGGCCACTCCATTGCGACGTTGGCGGCCCGACTGGCACAGCGGCAAGAGCGCGACGCCATGATGGCGTCGATCACCACTCAGGTCATGCAGGGCGTGTATCTCGACGAGATCCTCGATCATGTCTACGAGGGCTTTCGGGGACTGATTCCCTACGATCGTATCGGATTGGCGCTGCTGGAGGACGAGGGTCGCATTGCCCGCGCCCGTTGGGCCCGCAGCGACGCGGGCGAGATGGTGCTGAGCCGCGGCTTCGCGGCGAAGATGTCCGGCAGCAGTCTTCAGGACGTGATGGCGACCGGCCGTCCGCGTATCCTCAATGATCTGGAGCGCTACGCGACCGAGCATCCCAAGTCGCATTCGACCCAGCTCGTCATCCGGGAGGGGATCCGCAGCAGCCTCACCTGTCCGCTCATTGCGCTGGGGAAGCCCATCGGCTTCCTCTTCTTCAGTAGTCGTCAGCCGCACCAGTACGCCACCGTGCACACCGACGCGTTTGATCGTCTGGCCGGGCTGATCTCGGCGGTCGTCGAGAAGGGCGCACTGTACGAGCAGCTGTCCACTGCCAACGCCGCCCTCCGAGAGGCGCGGGATGCCCTGCAGATTGAAGCGACGCATGACGCGCTGACCGGCATGCTGAATCGACGCGCTGTCCTCGCCTTTCTCGCCAACATGCTCGCCATGGCGAGACGGCGCGATCGGTCAGGAGCGGTCATCCTGGTGGACATCGACCACTTCAAGCGCATCAACGATACGCACGGCCATCCGGCCGGCGACGCGGTACTGCGCGAAGTCGCGCAACGGATTGCCGCGAAATTGCGTGCGGGGGATTCGGCGGGACGATATGGCGGAGAGGAGTTCCTGATCTGTCTCGACGACTGCACGCACACGGGCGCAATGCAATGCGCAGAACGTCTGTTGAGCGCAATTCACGACACACCCGTCACCATTCCCGGCGGCGAGGTGCGCGTCACGATGAGCGTTGGTCTCGTGCATCGTTCGCACCTGCGCGGCGAGAATGCGGAACACCTGATCCAGCAGGCCGACCACGCACTGTACGACGCGAAGGGCAGCGGGCGGGACCGCATTGTTGAAGCGCTT
Organism: Gemmatimonas sp.; assembly: GCA_040080315.1. Taxonomy (GTDB): domain Bacteria; phylum Gemmatimonadota; class Gemmatimonadetes; order Gemmatimonadales; family Gemmatimonadaceae; genus Gemmatimonas. The sequence goes on along the minus strand of JBEBIR010000083.1, from coordinate 3,962 downwards.
TCAGAGCCTGGCAACCCGTAGCCCGACCGGATGTCTCTGCTGCAACGGCGGACGGGGAATTCCCTCACGCGCGTCAGGTAATCTCCCGACGCGGGATCGACGATCGTGGCCGCATGGTGTAGGGATCTGTCGTCATGTCCATTGTTGTCGCCGATGTCGGCGGCTAGGCGACTCCTGCGTCGGTGCCATGTCGTGAAGGGTGCAACGGTCAGGGCGGATCGTGGAACAGCGCTCGTGTACGCGCTGTGCGGCGGGCTATGGTTTGTGCTCGCCGGGGAGGTGGTCGCGCACCTCGCCGCGAACGCGGACACCCGCAGTGGATGGCAGCTTGCCCTCGATGGATGCTTCGTCGCGCTCAGCACCATCATGGCGTTCTGGATTCTGCGATGGCAGTTACGTGTCAACGCCACAGGCCGACGCGCGCGACGACAGCTTGAGCTGGAAGAGCGTCACTTTCCACTCGTCCCAGATCTCGGGCAGCAGTTACTCAATGACCTTGAGGCGTCAACGGCGAACCTGAAACTCGCGCAGCGAATCGCGGGCATCGGCAGCTGGGAAATGGAATTGCCCCGCGGTCCGATCCGGCTGTCGGATGAAACGTTCCGCATCTTTGCGGTGGAACGCGCCGCATTCAACCACGACTTCTACGACATTCTCAGTCCGCTGCATCCGGATGACCGACCGGCGATGATGCTGTGGCTCGAGGCATTGCGTGCCGACCGGTCGCCGACACCGATCGAGTTTCGCGCGCTGCATCCGAATGGCAAGGTGCGGGACATTCGCGTTGAGGGGCAGCTGGTCCGCGGACCGGCCGAACAACCGGTTCGCATCGCGGGAATTGTACAGGACGTGACTGATCTGCGGGCCGTGGAACGCGATCTGCGAGACAGTGAGGCGCGGTACCGCGCATTAGTGGAGTGGTCGCCCGAAGCCATTGTGGTGAATCGTCATGGCGTGGTGCTGTACGCGAACCCGACGGCGGTCGCGTTGCTTCGCGCGTCGTCGCCGCTCGATATTCTGGGAAAGAGTTTTCAGGAATTCATTCATCGCGACCACCAGCGCGCGGCACAGGAGCAACTGCTGCGCGTCCACACGGTCGGCGAGCCCTTGCCATCCACCGAGTCGCGATTCATCTGCTGCGACGGAACGGAGATCGATGTGGAGGTGTCGGGCACGGCCATCATGTTCGACGGCGCGCCGGCACTCCGCAGCGCCTTTCGCGACATTGGCGAAGTCAAACGCGCCACGGACGCGCTACGGCGCAGCGAGCAGGGATTGCGCGAGGCCGAGCGTGTGGCTCGCGTCGGGCACTGGGAGCTGTGTGTACGCAGCAACACGATCATCATGTCCCATGAGATGTACCGCATCTGGGGGCATGAACCCTCCACCGCGCCGCACGCGTTGGAAGGCTTGATGGAGTCGGTGTATCCCGACGACCGAGCGGCTCTTCGGCAGGCGATTGCGGCGCTGCTGACGGTTGGCATGTCGGATCCGCTCGAGTATCGCGTAATCCGATCAGACGGGAGTGTGCGAACCGTGCGTGCGACACACGGACGGTCGGTACGCGACGAGCAGGGCCGCATTACCGTGTTGAGCGGCATCATTCAGGATATCACGGAGCAGAAGCAGGCCCAGCGAGCGGCGCACGACAATGAAGAACGCCTGCGATTGGCGGCTGAAGCCGCGCGACAGGGCATCTTCGACCTCGACCTGCAGACGGGGAAGACCACGGTCTCTCCCATGTACGCGGCCATGCTGGGCTACGATCCCGCCTCTTTCCACGAGTCCCCGGAGGCGCGCACAGAGAGGATGCATCCAGACGACCGCGAGCCGGTTGCACGTCTTTTTCGCGCGCACGTCGATGGCCGGCGTCCAACGTACCGCGCCGAGTTTCGACAGCGCACACGCGCCGGAGACTGGATGTGGATCCTGTCGGTGGGGCGTGTCATCGAGCGCGACGGCGACGGCCGGCCGTTGCGAATGTTGGGCACGCATACCGACATCAGTGCTATCAAGGAGACGCAAGCCAAGCTCGACGTACAAGTGCGTCGGGCCAAGGCACTGCTGGACCTGCCGCGTGCCGCCGAGTGGATGGATGAACACACTTTTCTGCAACACGGCTTGACGCAAGTCGAAGAGCTGACCGGGAGTCGCATCTCGTTCATCCATTTCGTGAACGAGATGGACAAGTCTCTCGAGCTGACCGCGTGGTCGCCACGCACCATCCAGCGATACTGCACGTCGACGATGGATGGCCACGCGTCCATACCCAACGCGGGGGTCTGGGCTGACGCGGTCCGCCTGCGCCGCACGGTGGTGTGCAACGCATACGACAGCCAATCTGCTCGACAGGGACTGCCGGACGGACACCCTGCAATGCGACGCATGTTGACAGTACCCGTGATTGAGGACGGCAAAGTGCGCATGTTGACTGGTGTCGCGAACCGCGAGGACGACTATGCGCAGGCCGACGTGCAAACAGTGGAGCTGCTGAGCCACGCCATATGGCGAACGGTGCGTCGGCGCCGCGGCGATGCCGCGCTGCGCGCCAGTGAGGCAAGCCATCGTCAGCTATTTGCCGCGAATCCCCATCCGATGTGGTCGTACGATCAGGAGACGCTGCGCTTCATCGACGTCAATGACGCGGCGGTCGCGCACTACGGGTACAGTCGCGAGGAGTTCCTGGCGATGACCATCGAGGATATCCGACCGGAGCGCGATCTTACGCGACTGCACGCGCAGCTGTCGCAGTCAAAGGACCTGGATACGGTCGCCGCCGGTTTCTGGCGTCATCGTCGGAAGGACGGCACGATCATCGCCGTGGAGATCAGCTCGCACACAGTGACCTTCGACGGGCGTCGCGCCAGGGTGGTCCTTGCGCACGACGTGACTGAGCAGCGACGCGCGCGCGCCCTGATACGCGAAAGCGAGGAACGGCTCCGCAACACCCTGGCCCTGGCTGGCATGGCCGCCTGGGAGATGGACTTTGCCTCCGGCCGAGTGACACGGACCGCGCTCTACGACCGACTGTTCGGTGTTCCCTGGCGTGACGAGTACGATCGAGCACAGTTCCGGAGCGCGATGCATCCTGACGAGCGTCCCGCCGATGAGAGCACGCATTTCGGACGTACCTCGGCGTCGCCGGACGATCGCTTCGTGCATGAGTTTCGGGTGCTGTGGCCGGACGGCAGTGCGCACTGGCTGGCGAGCGCCGGTCAGGTCACCATCCGCGACGACCACGGAGCGGCCGTGCTCGCTCGCGGGGTGCTCATGGAGATCACCGAGCGAAAGGAGGCAGAGACGCGGGTCCATGAACTGCACGCCGCGCTTGCCGACCACGCAACCGATCTGGCGCATCGGGTCGCCGTTCGAACTGCGGAACTGCAGAGCGCGAATAAGGAGTTGGAAGCCTTTGCCTCCGCCGTCTCCCACGACCTGCGGGCCCCTCTGCGAGCGATGGATGGATTCAGTACCGTGCTGCTCTCCAGGTACCACGAACAGTTTGACGCGCAAGGCCGACACTATCTCGAGCGCATTCAGCAGGCGGCCGAACACATGTCGGACCTGATCGACGACCTGCTGGAGCTTTCACGGATCACGCGCGGCGAATTGCATCGGCAGTGTGTCGACCTCGGCGCCATCGCAAGCGAGATTGCGGCTGAGCTGCGGATGCGTGATCCCCAGCGCAACGCCCAGTTCACGCTGGCGGCCTCACTGGTGGCCGATGCGGACGCGCGCCTGATGCGCATTGCCCTGCGGAATCTGCTGGAGAATGCGTGGAAGTTCACGGTCACGCGCGAGCAGGCGCACATTGAGTTCGGCGTGGACCCGATAGAGTCCGGACGACCCGTTCGCTATTTCGTGCGAGACAACGGCGTGGGGTTCGACATGGCGTACGCGCACAAGCTCTTCACGCCATTCCAGCGACTTCATACGACGAACGAGTTTCCGGGAACGGGGAT
>JBEBIR010000718.1:0-2243 GCA_040080315.1 Gemmatimonas sp. | reverse complement strand
ATGATCCACCGCGGGATCCGCGCTCGCCTGCTCAGGCGCCATGTACGCCGGTGTGCCAATCGCCACGCCCAGCGACGTCACACCGCTGCCATCCGCGGTGCTCGACGCGCTCAATGCCTTGGCGACACCAAAATCGGTGACCATCGCGCTGCCGCCCGAGAGCAGCACGTTGTCAGGCTTGATGTCGCGGTGCACGATGCCGCGTTCATGCGCATAGGCCAACGCACTGGCAATCTCGCGCAGCATGCGCATCGCGTCGCTCACCGGCAGCTCGCCGTGGCGCGCGAGCCGCACGCGCAGCGACTCGCCCTCCACAAACGGCATCGTGAAGTAGGGCAGGCCGTTCGATTCACCTGCCGAGTGTAGCGGCACAATGTGCGGATGCTGCAACCGTGCGGCGAGCTGGATCTCGCGCTTGAACCGTTCGTGCGACACCTGCGCCGCGGTCTCCGGCGGCAGCACCTTAATGACGACCTTGCGACCGAGCGCGGTCTCTTCGGCAACGAACACGCGCGCCATGCCACCGCCGCCGAGTTCACGCTCGATGGTGTAGCTGCCGCTCAGCGTCGCTTGGAGCTGGTCGCGTAGGTCGGAGATAGGAATCGGAGCGCCGGGTGAGGGAGACACCCTATGGTAGCCGCTCGTAACCGGGGCGGCCATAGCGCTGAGCGCGTCTGGCGCTGGACATCTCGTCGTCGCAAGCCGCACGAGTTTCGAGGCGCCGCGAAATGGCACGATACGCCCCGCGCGAAAACGATGGTGGTACCTGAGTGCCTGGCGCGTATTGTCAGCCTCGCCACTCTCCCTCCTTGCGCCGTCATGCCTAATTCAGCATACTTGCAGACACTGCCCGCCGATACGGGACCGCTCAAACCGACCGAATGGATCGGCACCGCGCTTCGCGATCTCCGGGCACTACCCGACGAACCGCGCCGCACCTTTGGGTATGCGATTCACCTCGCGCAGCGCGGTCGGCATCACCTCGCCGCGAAGCGACTGCACGGAGAATTCGCGGGGCTCATCGAGGTGGTCGATGATTTCGAAGGCGAAAGGTGACATGACCAAGCGCAAAACGAGTGTGGCAACCAAGACGCTCGGCGACGTTCCCGTTACACGTGGCAGCGGCAACGTCTACGCGGACCTCGGCTTCGCAAACCCCGCCGAAGAACTCGCGAAGGCCCAACTCGCGCTGATGATCGATCAGGCGATTCAGGAACGCGGGCTCACGCAGCGGGCCGCAGCGACCCTCATGGGTGTTGATCAACCCAAGGTGTCGCACATGCTGCACGGCCGTTTGGGCGGTTTCTCCACGCAACGGCTCATGGAGTTTTTGATGGCCCTTGGGCGAGACGTCGAGATCGTGGTGCGTCAGGCACCTCGATCCAGGAAGCGCGGCCGGTTACGAATCGCCGCTGCGTTCTCCAAGTGACATCGGATTAGACGTCGTCCTCCCCGGCTCATGTCGGAGCGCGCCTCATCGCTTTCACGCTCGCAGGGCCAGCGCTCACGCCATATACTCCCGCATACTCCGCCGGTGAGTATCCTCGCAGAAGTGCTCTCCTCCACCCGCGTCTATGGATCCCGTTCGCGTGGGAGTTCGAAGCGCACGGGGACACCGCCACCGCCCGGCAGTTGCTCGATATGGGGCTCCAGTGGGTCGCGTCGCGGAAAGCCGCATCCCACTCGCGCGCGATGCAGCAGTCGCTCGGACGCGCGTGGCTTGCGCTCGCCCAGCTCGACTCGGCGATCGTGCACCTGACGGCGGCGCTGCCCGATACGTCACGCGCGGGCATCGGCACGCGCGCGTCTCTCGCCATGGCGTACGAGCGACGCGGCGACACGACGCGCGCGCGTACGATCTCGGATTCTCTCGCCGGACCGGTGCGCGAGTGGGACTTCGGCGAAACGCCGTATTGGAGAGCGGGCATCCTCGCCACCCTCGGCGAGAAGACCGAAGCCGTGCGCCTGTTGCGCACCGCCCACCAACAGGGCCAGGGGAAGGACGAGTGGCATTACCTCCCGGCGCTCCGCGCGCTGCGCGGCTTCAGCGAATTCGAAGCGTTGATCAAGCCGCAAAAGTAGGCAACAGCCGATGCGGAGATGATCCGCGCCGCGCGCCGCGTTCGACGCTGTTGAGCGCGCGAACGAGACGACAGCACGTTGCACAACAGTGAAATCCAACGGATCTTCCCCGCATTCCGCATTGGAGGCGTTATCGCGTTGATGCAGGAGCTGGGCGCAGC
>JBEBIR010000717.1:0-2243 GCA_040080315.1 Gemmatimonas sp. | reverse complement strand
GATCGAGGCGCGCCGAAACCGTGCTGGGACGGGAAAGGCACACGCCACTCGACTAGGCGGCGCGAGCACGTGGAGTGCGCACGGCGCGGGATGGCGCGCCGGCCGTCGAGGACGCAGGATTGTGGGTGATGTGCCACTGCATCTGCCCACCTGTCCTACGCCCTCCCAGACCACCTATGTCCACGCTCTCGCGTTCTCCGATGCTCCTGCTCGCGCTGATGGCGATACCGAGCATCGCGTCGGCCCAAAACGCCGCGCCAGCAACAGGCCGACCGATTTCTGCGGCCGACATCAAGAACTGGAACACGATTCGACAGAATGTGCTGTCGAACGATGGCAAGTGGTTTGCCTACGTCATCGGTCCGACCGAGGGCGATCTGCAGGTGGTCATTCGCGGCACCGCTGCGAATGCCGCCGAAACGCGCGTGCCGGTCGGTGCGACCGGAGGATCCATCCAAATTTCCGGCGACTCGAAGTGGCTTGGTTATCTGGTGACACCCAATCGTCCGGCCGCCGCTGCCGCAGGTCGTGGTGGACGTGGTGGTGCTCCGGGTGGTGGTGCGGGGCGCGGTGGTCCCCCCGCGGACGGCGTCGCGCAGGCGGCGGATAGCGCCACGCGCAATGCGTCGAAGTTCGTGTTGATGAATCTCGCCTCGGGTGAGAAGAAGGAATTCAATGGCATTCGCCGATTCAGCTTCAACGCGGAGTCGCCGACATGGATGGTGATGCAGGCCGGCGGCGCTGCACCGGCCGGGGGTGCCGGTGGTCGCGGTGGTCCGCCCGATGGCGTGCTCCTGTTTGGCGGCGGTGGCGGGAGTACCACCGGCGGCGGCGCCGATCTGCTGCTGTACAACGTGGCGACCGGTGAGCGTCAGAACATGGGCCGGGTTGGACAGTACGATTTCAGTGAAGATGGTGCATGGCTGGCGTACACCATGGAGAACAGCGACCAGATCGGGAACGCGGTGCAGGTGCGCAACATGAACACGGGCGCCGTCAAGGCACTCGACAGCGAGGACGTGCTGTATCGTCATCTGGCGTGGACCGACAGTTCGCGCGCGCTTTCCGTCATGAAGGGCAAGATTGCCACCACGGGCACACGCGATACCGTGTTCTCTCTCGCGGTGTTTCGCGGAATCGGCGCCAATGGTGCCGCCAGCACGAAGACCTTCAATCCCGCCGGCCGCACGGATTTCCCAAGCGGATGGAAGCTGGCCTCAGAGCGCGCGCCGCGATATTCCGCCGATATGTCGATGGCATTTTTCGGCATTCGCGAAGGCATCAAGCCGACCGCGCGAGTGGCCGACGCCGGCGGACGCGGGGGTGCCAATCCGCTGATCCAAGCGGGTGCACCGGGTGCTGGCGGCACGATCAATCAAACAGCGGCCGGACGTGGCGCGAGTGGCACCGCTGCCGACTCACTGGCGTCCCTGATTCTCTGGCATGCCAAGGATGCGCGTCTGCAATCGCAGCAGATGGTGCAGGAAGCTGCGGATCGCGCGTTCAACTACCTGGCGGAATATCGCTTCGACGACAACGCGTTCGTGCGACTGAGCGATGAATCGCTGAAAAACGTGGTGGTGGCCGCCAACGACAAGTTTGCGTACGGCATGGACAACACGCCGTATCAGCAGAACGCCAGCTACAGCGGTCGCAACTACAACGATTTTTACACGGTCGATCTCAAGACGGGTGCACGCAAACTGATCTGGAAGAAGCGCGCTACGGGCATTGGCGCCCCGTCGCCTGACGGATCGAAAGCGTTGATGTGGGGAGCAGACGGACACTACTGGGTGCTCACTCTCAGCACGCTCGACAGCGTAAACATCACGAAGGGGTTGCCCACGAGCTTCGTGAATGTCGAGGACGATCACAACAACATTCTGCCGCCGGCGATCCCGGCTCGCGGTTGGAGCAAGGACGGCCAGTCGGTGCTGCTGTCAGACGCCTGGGATATCTGGAGAGGGCCGGTCGCACCCGGCGCGCGCGCCGTGAATCTTACCGGCGACGGCAAGCGCACGCAGGTCACCTATCCCGGCGGAAGGACGATCTCGAGGACGTTCGACGGGCTCGACCGCCGCGCCGTTCTTCGCGGGCATTCACCTCGTCACCATCAGCGTTTACGCGGCGACCGACCGCAACGGACAGCCGGGCCGCGGCGACAAGCTCGCCGAGGTCAGCCGCCTGTGGCACGAAACCGGCGGGCTGCTCACCGAACGGAGAAGCAGCGACAGCCGCAAACG
>JBEBIR010000716.1:0-2255 GCA_040080315.1 Gemmatimonas sp. | reverse complement strand
ACATCGGCGTCGGGCATGACGACCATGTGGTTCTTCGCGCCACCCAGTGCCTGCACGCGCTTGCCGTGCTGTGCGCCGGTCTCATACACATGACGCGCGACGGGTGTAGATCCCACGAAGCTGACGGCGCGTACGTCGTCATGCTGCAGGATGGCATCGACCACAACCTTATCGCCCTGTACCACATTGAACACGCCGTCCGGCAAACCCGCCTCCTTCAACAAACGCGCCATGCGCAATGACGGCGACGGATCGCGCTCGCTCGGCTTGAGTACGAACTCAACGATCTCGATGCCGCGCGTCACCTCACCTTGCGCGTCGGCAAACACCTTGCCGTGCTCCGCCGTGATCATCGACGCCAACTCATCGCGATGACTATTCAACAGTCCCAGATACGTGTTGAGAATGCGCGCGCGACGAATGGGCGGCATCGCCGACCATGCGGGAAATGCGTCGCGCGCCGCGCGCACCGCCTTCGCCACGCTGTCCGCTGAACCCAGTGCGACCTCGCGCGCAGCGACGCCCATGGCGGGATTGAACACCGTCTGACGTCTGGCGTCCGCTTCAACAACGATGCACCCGTTGATGAAGTGTCCGACCGGACTGGCATCGACATACGGACTTCCCTTGCTCATGCGTGCTCCAGCAGAACGGATCAAAACTCGGCGAGTGCGGGCGGACCCATTCAAACTACCGTTTCGTTGGCAGAGTCGTCAGCCTGAGTCACTTGAAACGCGCACGTTCCCACGCTCGTAGAGCCACTAGGTCCGGTCGCTGCACGCATCCGCTCTCGGAGGAAGCATGATTTTCGCCGATGTGCTCAAGTATGTGTTCCTGGTGCTTGGTGCGTTGCTTGTCTTCATCAGCTATTGGCTGGCAGCCGCCGCGTTAGTGCCGGGACTGGTGGATCACGCGCGCGAAGAGTACGGTGTGCGCCCGATTCGTATCACGATACTCGGCCTCGTGATGGGCCTTCCGCTCGTGATCGCCGGACTTGGCATCGCCAAGGTCGCTCCGGCGGGAGGCGTCAAACTGATCGGGGCCGCGCTGGCCGCGATTCCGCTCTTGATGGGACTCGTCGGCTCGGCCGGTCTGAGCGAACGCATTGGACACGGGCTCGTTCACGGCGACGATGCGCGCTCGCCCTGGCGACGTTCTCTGCGCGGTGCGGTTGTGTTGTCGGTGACCTTCCTGCTGCCTTTCGTCGGCTGGTTCGCCGTCATGCCCTTGGTCCTGTTCAGCGGCGTCGGTGCCTCCCTGCTCGCACTCTCGGCCCGTCGCCGCGCGCGTCGCATCGCGATCGCCAGCCAATCGTGATCACACGTCGACGGTTTCTCGGGACCAGCGGCACGCTTGCCGCCGCGGCGCTGACGGCATGCGACGACGTTCCCGAGTTGCGCGCGCTCTGGTCTGCGCCATCCGACTCGTTCGTGCCGCCCGCCGACTCGCGCGTGGATGGCGTCTCGCATCTGCTCGCGCGCGTGACATATGGCGTTCGCCCCGGCGACTACCAACGGGTGCGCGCGCTGGGAGCAACCGAGGACGAGGCCATGGCGCGGTTTATCGACGAACAGTTGTCGCCAAGCCGTCGCGACGACCGCGCAGAACGTGCCGTGCGTCGATTGGAGTCCCTGAGTGAGCCCATCGGCGAGCTGTACGAGTACCAGCCCGCGCTATTGCGCGATCAACTGGTCGCATCGACGATGCTGCGCGCCGTGTACGGTGAGCGCCAGTTGCATGAGGTGATGGCGGGGTTTTGGGCGGATCACTTCAACGTGGACATCTCAAAAGGCGATTGCCGATGGCTCACGCCCGCATTCGACCGGGATGTGCTTCGACCGCATGCGCTCGGTCGCTTTCCCGATCTGCTGCGCGCCGTGGCACTCAGTCCGGCCATGCTCTGGTACCTCGATGGACGCGTCAATCGACGCGCGTCACCCGGCGAGCGCCCCAACGAGAACTTCGCGCGGGAGTTGCTGGAGTTGCATACCCTTGGCGTCGACGGCGGTTATACCCAAGCGGATGTCATGGAAACGGCGAGGGCATTCACGGGTTGGACGGTGCGTTCGAAGGGCGCGTCGAACTTTGGTATCGGACTCGTGGAGTTCAACGCGGACGCGCACGACGATGGCGCCAAGATCGTGCTGGGACGTGCGATTCCGGCTGGTGGTGGCACGCGCGATGTCGATGAAGTCCTCGCGATCCTCGTCGAACACCCAGCGTGTGCGCGGTTCCTCGCGCACAAGCTCTGTCGT
>JBEBIR010000715.1:0-2257 GCA_040080315.1 Gemmatimonas sp. | reverse complement strand
CCCTTGAAGGCCGGCATCACCTGCGCCATCACGGCGCCGATATTGGCGGCACCGTTGGCGACCGCTGCGCGCACCGCGGTTCGGATCTCGTCCGAATCGACCTGCGCCGGAAGATAGCCTTCCAACGCGTCGACTTCGCGTTGCTCCTTGTCGGCCAGGTCGGCACGACCTGCCTGGCGATACACATCGACGGATTCGCGACGTCGTTTGATCCCCTTGCGAATCACATCGACGGTGTCGTCGTTGGTCGCGTCGCGCCGGAGCTCGATCTCACGGTTCTTGAGCTCAGAGATAACCATTCCGAGCAACATGACGTGGTCCTTCTGCTGCGCCCGACGAGCCGCAGCCTGATCAGCCTGCAGCCGCGCGAGCAACGTAACGTCCTCGGCGGCCATCGACGCGCTCAGCTCTGACGCGTGCGACGATTCTTGCGGACCGCCGCGTTCATTTTGCGCTTGCGACGTTCAGAGGGCTTTTCGTAATGGCGATGCTTGCGCAGGTCGGACAGGATACCGGCCTTCTCGCACTTCTTCTTGAAGCGCTTGAGGGCCCGCTCGAAGTTTTCGTCTTCGTGGATGATGACTTCCGACAAACTCGATCTCTCCCTGGGGTCGTCAGAACGACCGGAAACCCGGCACGAAACTGCGACAGTGAAAGTGGGGGGCAAAGTACGACAGCCCTATATCTTACCCTACCTGAGCAAGGGGGTCAAGGCGAACGGCACTCTCTCACCCGGGTGGCCACTTCAAGCGGCGCCCCCCAAGCAAGTGCAGGTGCAAATGGTGGACCGTCTGTCCCCCGTCGTCGCCGGTGTTCATGACCGTTCGGTAGCCGGCGTCCGCAATGCCCTCGTCTCGGGCGACTTGAGCCGCCAAGAGGGAAATGGCACCCAACTCCATGCCATCGGACGCCTCTGCCAGGGATGCGACGTGCCGTTTCGGAATCACCAGCACATGCACCGGTGCCTGAGGATTGATGTCCCGGAACGCCACGGCGAGTTCGTTCTGGGCGATCAGCGCCACCGGGAGTTCGCCGCGCACAATCCGGCAAAAAAGGCAGCTATCGGTCATTCGTGAGCGCTCCTTGGCGAGATGGCCATCGCGGTGCGCGCCATCGCCAACGCGGCGATCGCGGCCGTTTCAAAGCGGAGAATAGAGGGCCCCAACGAAGCGCGTCTGAACCCGCTGCGTTCCAACGCGAGCATCTCGTCAGCTTCAATGCCGCCCTCGGGGCCGACCGCCAGCGTGACCGGTCCCACCAGTGTCGTCGAGGCCGGACCCAACAGGGGCTCGCCGTCGGGATCGAGCACAATGCGATCACCTTCGGGTGCCGCCAACACCGCGCGCTCGACGTTGGCCTCGGGAAACATCTGGGGAAGCCAGGCCCCCTCAGACTGGGCGAGCGCTCCCTCCATCCGCGCGCGCACACGGGCCTGAAAGCTCATGCCCTCGCCTCGCGGCGTCACACTGCGAGATCGTCGCCACATGACCGGGCGCCAACTGGTGCACCCCAATTCGCCGGCTTTCTCGGCCAACCACAGCATCCGGTCTTTGTCGGCCACTGGTACCAACAGGTGCACGGCCGGCAGGGGCTCCCGATGATCGACGCGTTGCACTTCGATTTGGGCCTGTGACTTGGTAAGACGAATCAGCTGGCCTTCCGCGACGCCGCCCTGCCCGTCGCGAAGGCCTACGATCGCGCCCGCTTCAAGACGCAGCGCGCGCATGTGGCGCGCGGCATGTTCATCCAGCACACAACTGCCGTTGGTCACCAGCAGTTCACTGGTGACGAATGTCGGCCGTCCGGCCCCTACGCCCTCGCGATCGACGCCGACCACCAGATTCCCTCCGCATCTTCGGCCACGATGCGCCAGCCCGACGATGCCAGCGCCGACACCATCATGCTGCGCTCCTCCAGCAGGATGCCACTCACGATCGCCGCACCGTCGGCGGTCAGCGACTGCTCGATGAGAAACAGGAGTTCCAGCAACACTGATGAGATGATGTTGGCCAGCACGACGCGCACTGGCGCGACCATCGGCAACAGCGACGCCGCATCTCCCTCGAATACATGCACGCGATCGGCGACGCCGTTGCGGGCGACATTGGCTTCGGCGTCTGGAATGGCTTCACCATCCAACTCGATGGCGTAGACCCGCGCCGCGCCAAGCTTTGCGGCCGCGATAGACAAGACTGCGCTTCCCGCGCCAAGGTCCGCGACGACGTCACCCGCGCGCAACACGCTTGGCAACAGACGC
>JBEBIR010000714.1:0-2257 GCA_040080315.1 Gemmatimonas sp. | reverse complement strand
GTGCGAGGTGATGACCGACGGCGCCGCTCCCCCGTCGGCACGCGTCGCAGCGGCCACCGCCGTGCTCGATCGCGGCTGGGGGCGAGCACCGCAGTTCATCGACATGAAAGCGTCGGTCTCGTTCACCGACGAGTTCGAGATTTTCGTCCGGCGACTGGCTGGACAGCACTCGCATGAGCCGACGAACGAAGAATGACAGATCGCGGCCATACATCGCGCTGGTGGAGGAAGTCGAGGTTTTCGTGCGGGGCGGCCGGCAACCCGCTCGCGCTGTTCAAAGGTAGATCAGAGTAGATCGGACAAGGCGTCGAGTGCCGTGACGAAAGCTATTGGAGCGCCGCAATGGCGAAAGGACGAAAGACCGGAGGCCGAACGGCTGGCACACCCAACAAGGGTACGCTGGAGATCAAGCAAGCGGCTCGCATGCATGCGACGGACGCTCTGTCCGAGCTGGCGCGCATCATGAGAACGAGTACGAGCGATACCGCCCGCATTGCGGCGTGTCGCGAAATATTGGATCGGGCCTACGGCAAGGCGCCACAGGCGATGACCGTTGAAGGCGGCGAGGGACCGCAGCGCATCGAGGTGGGATGGTCGGATGGTGGGACATCGCCGTTCGATGCATTCCTGAAAGATGCGATCGAGAGCACGGGTGCGGGCGCCAGATGATGCTAAGTCTGAATGGACTGAAGACGGACCGACGGTCGGTGTCGAGCCCATCCTTCGACGTTCCCCGTTTGTCGCCGACGGTCGCTTCCGAGCGCTGAGCGTGAGTGGCAAGTGGGGTCTCCGATGCGTGCCCTTGACCCCAAGCGGCCCTGAGCAGTGGCAGCATGGCCGGCGCACCACAGAACGCACCGCAGAGGAAGTCGACCTCGAGCACGCGTGATACTCAGTGTAGAGATCCGCATCGATGCGCTGTCGCGATACCTCGATTGACGGACATCACTGACAAGAGGCTTTGAGACCCGCCGACAGAGCAGCCTCGTCAACGGTGACGCGATAGCTTGGGACCGACCGTGCGACAGGCCAACGCCGACGTCGCGCTTGGCGCGCGGGGGCAACCGATCTGGCTCGCGAAGGGGTACGGCATGCTCGTAGTAGGTCGACGGGGCGATCGGCAGCAGCTTGCAGATCGGCTCGCCCCGGCACGCGGACCGGTACTTATCGATGAATGCCGTCATGTCTTCGACCGGCGGTCGACCTGAGCAAAATTCGCGGTCGCCTTGCGCAGTATCTCGTTCGCCTGGCGCAGGTCGCGGATCTCGCGTTCGAGCTGCTTCAGACGTTCTCGCTCGTCGGTGGTCGGGCCAGCACGCTTGCCCTAGTCGCGCTCGGACTCGTGCACCCCGGCGCAGCGTCTCCGCCGTGAATCCGATTTTGACCGACATCGATACAATGCCGGCCGATTGCGAATCATGATCAGCGCGATACTCGCTCACCATTCGAACCGCGCGGTCGTGCACTTCAAGTAAGAACCGCTGTGATGTCTTTTGCTTGTCCATGGCTCCACTCTCTCAAGAATTGAAGCCTCCGGCAATTCCTACGCGGTTCACTACAGGATGAAGTCCTGAATGGTGATGGTGTTGGTCCCAACGCCGTTGACGCCGACCAATAGAAGAGTGTCCGTGCCGTCGATCGTTACGCGTGTGTCATTGCCCAGATCGCTGATGACGACGCGAGCCGCGAAGTTGCCGGCGGTAAGGGTCCCGAGGACTGCGTCACTATACTCTCTGACGTCGAGCCGATCCTGGCCGCCGGCCGGATTTGCGTCGAAGTCATTGATGGTGTCGGAACCGAAATTGTCGGTGAATACGAAGAAGTCGTCGCCGGCGCCACCAATCATCGTGTCGTCGCCGCCACCGCCGACGAGGGAGTCAGCTCCGCCGCCTGACGACAACAGGTCGTTACCGCTTCCACCCGACAGGCGATTGACGCCACCATTTGAGGTTATCGTGTCGTTGCCACCGCCGCCGATCGCGTTCTCCACGTTGACGAGCGTGTCCTCGACAGGATTTGCCGCGCTGCCGCGGCGCGCGGTACCAGCCGCCAGGTCGATAAACATGGCATCAGCATCGGCTGCATAGGTAACGGTGTCGGTATTCGCGCCGCCATTCAACAAATCGTTGCCGGCACCTCCCGCCATCGTATCGTTGCCGCCGTTGCCGATCAGGGTGTCATTGCCACCGGCACCGGTAAGTACGTCATTGCCAGCATTGCCATCGAGCACGTTGGCCACGTCGTTGCCGGTCAAGGT
>JBEBIR010000082.1:0-10181 GCA_040080315.1 Gemmatimonas sp. | reverse complement strand
ATGCTGCGGTGATCGTGCGCGATGCGACCGCGCGCGTGGCGCACGCAGCGTCGGGATCGAGCACGTGCACATCGTAGCCCATCGAACGGGCCGCGATCGCGGTCATGCGCCCCAGTTGTCCGCCGCCCAGAAAGCCAATGGTGCTGCCCGGCAGAATCGGGCGAGCGCTCACGGTGCGATGGCGTTGGGGGCGGGCAGTGGACGTGCCAGTGCGTCCTCGGCCTTCGTCGCGCGGCGTGCCACCAACGCGGCGTGGAGCGCGGAATCGTGCGCCGCCAGGAGTTGTGCGACATACAGCGCGGCGTTGGCGGCACCGGGCTTGCCGATGGCAAACGTCGCCACGGGGACGCCGGCCGGCATCTGCACGATGCTCAGCAGGGCGTCCAGTCCGTTGAGTGATGTGGCGGCCACCGGCACGCCCAGTACCGGAACCAGCGTCTTCGCGGCCAGCATGCCAGGCAGGTGCGCCGCGCCGCCCGCTCCCGCGATAATGGCTCGGAGCCCTCGGTCCTGCGCCGATTCCGCGTATTCGAACAACCAGTCGGGTGTTCGATGTGCGGACACCACGCGCGCTTCATAGGGAATGCCGAGTTCGGCGAGAATCTCGCAGGCAGGCGCGAGGGTGTCGTAGTCACTCGCGCTGCCCATGACGACCCCGACCAGCGGGGTCGGCGCGTTGGCAACGTGGCTATCGGCGGCGGCGTTCAATCCTGGCTCCGAAAAACGAGGGAATCGTGTTCGAAGTAAGCTATCGCGCTGCGGGAGGCCGGGCCAATTGCAAATCTCCCCTCAATGCATTGCCAAATCCCCCGCGTGGTATGACGTGGGTCACAGTGTCGACGGACCCTCTCCGCTAGCGTTCCTCCATAGGGGATGTTGAGCACGATCCTGAACGAGCCGCCAGCACGATCGCGCGGCATGGAGACTTGACCCATGGCTCTTTGGAACCCGGGCGCGCCCGCGAAGATCACGTCCACGGTGATTGCGCCCTCAGAATCTCTTGGCAGTCGGGACGTGGAACAGAGCCCTGAGCCGCCGACCAGCTATGCCAAGCACATCATTCCTGCCCCGGAGCAACGCATGAAGGAGTCGATCATCTCGGCCGATCTCAATATCGAAGGCAAGATCGAAGGGTCGGGCGATATTCGCATCGCCGGACGTTTCAAGGGCGACGTGAACGTGCAGGGCAACCTGACCATCGAAGCGGGTGCCACATTGACCGGTGGTGTGCGCGCGAAGACGGTGGCCATTGGCGGGCAACTGGAGGGGAACGTTGACGCCGCAGCTCGCGTCGACCTGCTGTCCACCGGCGTCCTGATCGGCGACTTGACGGCCGACTCGCTCACGGTGGCGGCTGGCTCGCGCATGCGAGGCAAGGCCGAATTCGGTTGGCCGGAAACGGGCTCGCGCGCGCCGTGAGCTCTGCGCGGCGCTCGCCGATTGGGGCCTCGCGCACCTGTCCGCACTGCCGTCAGACAATTCTCGAACGCGCCAGTGTTTGCCCGGCCTGCCGCAAACACCTGCGCTTCGAGGCGACAAAGGACGAGGAGGAGCGCGCGGAGGCACGGGAATTCGCGCTCCGCGTGGAGGGCACTGTGGAACATTCCGCTGACGAAACACCCTGGGAGTACTCGGTGCTGATCAGCGTGACCGATGAACACGGCGCCGAAGTCGCACGACATGTTGTGAATGTCGGAGCACTCCAGGGAGCATCGAAGCGCTCGTTCGCGTTGTCAGTGGAGGTATTCAAACCGCGCTAGGCACGCCCTCACTTGGGCGGCGGCGCGACCAGCGGCAGTCGTCCCGTTCCACTCCACTCCTGAAAGCTCCCGTCGAACATCTTGGCGTCGTAGCCAAGGAGCGTGGCCACAAACCACAGGACCGTGGCTTGCTGTCCGATGTGGCAGTACGTCACGATCGGTTTGTCCCCATTGACGCCGGCCGCCGCGAACAGCGACTTGAGTTCCGCCGCCGGCTTCACGAAACCGTTCGTGCTCACGGTGTTGAGCGGAATGTTCACCGCCGTCGGAATGTGTCCCGGCCGCGGATATCCGCCCCCATCGCCGTTGTAGAATCGCGGCAAACGCGCATCAATCAGTGCGGTGCGACCGGAGTCACTCGTGATGGCCTCAACCTGCGCCAGCGTGGCGATGAGCTCGGGTCGCAGCCTCGGCGTGAACGCGACGGCGCGCGCCGCTGGCGGGGCGTCCCTGGTGATCGCGCGCCCTTCAGCCTTCCATGCCTTGAAGCTGCCGTTGAGGACCGACGTCCGTTCGAAGGCACCGAGATACGCCAGCGTGATGAACACGCGCGTAGCCGACTGCAGGTTCTCGTCGTGCGGCACGACCACGATACGCGATTGGTCGCCAATGCCGTTCGCCGCCGCCCACGCAGTGAGTTGCGGCACCGAGGCCATCTGCAGCGTGAGTCCGCCTTCGACTTGCGGCAGTGATAACTCGGCCAGCGTCACGAGTCGCGCGCCTGGCGCATGTCCGCTGTCGTATTGCGCGCGGTTCCCAACGTGCAGGACGACCAGATTCGCATCGCTTGCGTGTTCGGCGAGCCACGCGGTCGTAACGAGCATCTGCAGTCGCGACGGCGTGCCGGAGGTTGCGCCGGTCCCTCCGCGATGACACGCGCCGACAACGGAGGCCAGTACGATTCCGCTCACCAGCGAGCGGGCAAGGGTCGTGGAGTGTCTCATGGCGTGATGGTTCGTGCGCCCTTCGCGTCGCGAATCTCGACCGGCGCAAGTTTGAGTGCCTTCAGAGTGGGTTCAATACTCGCGCGATCTCCGGCCACGACAATGGCCAATCGGGAGGGATTGATGTACTGTCGCGCGACGCGCTGCACATCGGCGCTGGTCACCGTGCCGATGCCGGCGTTGAATGTGCCGAGGGTCGTGAGTGGAACACCCGTGGGAATCAGTGAAGCGATCTGTCCCGCGATATCACCGGTCGACTCAAATCCCTCGGCGTAGCCCAGCTGCAGGTAACGCTTGGTCTTCGCCAGTTCTGCGGCCGGCATGGGTGTGCGAATGCCATTGAGCTCTTTCATGAACTCGATCAGGGCCGAATCGGTCTTCGCGGCAACAATCTCGGCGCGCGCGGTGAACGCTCCGGGTTCGCGACGCATCGCGAAACCCGAGCCAGCGCCGTAGGTGAAGCCTTTCGTCTCGCGAAGATTTTGATTGAGTCGACTGGTGAACGAGGCACCGAGCGCCGTGTTCATCACCATCAACGGGTAGTAGTCCTTCGTGCTGCGAGCCACACCGATTCCGCCAATGCGGAACGAGGTTTGCGGTGCCTTGGGCTTGTCGACGATGTAGATGGTCGTCGCGCTCGCGGTCGCAGGAACGGCCTTGGGCAACACGGGCAACGCGGCGCGCTGCCAACCGCTGAACGCCGCCGTGGCCCGCGCAATGGCTTCACTGGCGGACAGATCGCCAACCATCACCAGCGTGGCGTTGTTTGGACGGTACCACGATTGCCAGAACGCCTGCGCGTCAGCGCGGGTGAGCGTTTCCGCCTCCTCCTTGGTACCGCTGGTCGATCGGCCGAACGGGTGGCTTTCACCGAAGACGATGGCCGCGAACGCGCGGTCAGCCAGCGCCGGGCCGCGGTCCACCTCCTGCAACAGCGACGTCAGCCGATCATTCTTGAGGCGACTGAACTCTTTTTCCGCGAACGTTGGGCGCAGGACCACATCGGCCATCAGCGCGAGGGCGCTATCCAACGTCGCGCGGGTGGTATGCAGACTGATCGCGCTCTGTTCGAACGTGGCGAAGGTGTTCAGCCGAATCGCGAGAAACCCGATTTGTTCGGCAATGGCAAGCGCATCGCGCGCGCCGGCACCCTCATCGAGCAGGTTAGCGGTCAGAGTTGCCAGGCCCGCTTTGCCGCGTGGGTCGGCCTCCGATCCGCTGCGCACGACGAGCGTCGCGTCGATGACCGGAAGCTCGTGCTGTTCGACAACAACCAGGCGCAGTCCGTTCGGCAGCGTGCGTTCGCTGATGCGAGGGAGGGTAAGCGGCGTGGGAGCCTTGAGGATCGGCGGTGTGGTGGACGCGGGCTTGGGCTGTGCGTTGGCGGTTGCCGCGCCGGTGGCCACGAGCGCCGCGATCAGGACGTGTGCGAGACGACGCATCAGTTGGTTCCTCCGGCGGTCAGTGCGAGTTCCTTCTTGCCTTCTGGTACGACCGTCAGGACGATCTTCGGACGACCAGCCGCGACGTACTGCCTGGCAACCCGCTGCACGTCGGCGACGGTCAGGCGATCGTAGCGCGCCAGATCCTGCTCGATGTACTCCGGAGTGCCGGCGAAGTAGTTGTAGTAGTTGAGGCGGTCGGCCTTGCCCAACACGGTTGACAATTCATCCAGCAGCGATGCGCGCACGCCGTTCTTCACTCGCGTCAGCTCTCGCTCGGTCACTCCGTTGCTGGCGATCTCACGAATCGCCGCATCCAGTTCCGTGGCGAGCTGCCGCGGGTGTACGCCGGGCTTCGCCGTCGTGGTCATCAGAATCATGCCGTCCAATTTGTCTGCGCCACTGCGCATGCCGACATCCTGCGCGATCTGTTTCTCATACACCATCGTCCGATAGAGGCGAGAGCTCTTGCCACCAGCGAGGATGTCGGCGAGGGCATCGAGCGCTGGCTCGTCGGCACTCATGGCCTTCGTGCCGTGCCACGCATAGTACACACGCGGTAGCTGCACCCGATCCTCCATCATCAGCACCGTGTCTTTGGTCAACCGGGGCGGAGGCACAGTCGGACGCACCGGAGCGTCGGTGTTGCGCGGAACGTTCGCGAAGTACTTGCGTACCCAGGCTTTCGCAGAATCCGGGTTGAAATCGCCGGCAATCGCGATGCTGGCGTTGTTGGGCGCGTAGTACTTGCGAAAGAATTCCTTCACGTCATCGACCGCAGCGTTGCTCAGGTCCGTGAGCGAACCGATGACGGGCCATGAGTACGGATGCGTTGGCGGATACATCACGGGCAGCAGTGTTTCGTACGCGCGGCCGTACGGCACATTGTCCGTATTCTGGCGTCGCTCGTTCTTCACCACATCGCGTTGCAGGTCGAGCTTGGGCTTGTCCATCGTGGGCAGCAGCCAACCCATCCGGTCGGCGTCAAGCCATAGCATGAGCGGCAGCGCGTTCGACGGACCGGTCTCGTAGTAGTTGGTTCGATCAACAGTCGTGGAGCCGTTGTTGTTCGCACCGGCCGCTTCCAGCCATTCGTCGAACTTGCCCACAGGAACGTTCTGCGATCCCATGAACATGATGTGCTCGAAGAGGTGGGCGAAGCCTGTCCGTCCAGGCTTCTCGTCACCTGATCCCACTTTATACCATCCGTTGACCGTCACAATGGGCACCGAGCGATCCACATGCAGGATGACCTCAAGGCCATTGGGCAACGTGAACTTTTCGAACGGAATACGAAGCCCGCCCGGCGACTGTGCGGCCAGCGGCATGCCGATGGGGATCATCAGCAGGAAGGCCGCGAGCGCGCGGCGGGAGCGGTTCCAAAGAGACATGGTTGAGACGGCGAAAGGACACTGAGGGGCGGACACCAGTTGGACACCGGTGGCGTCTGAAAAGTATACGGTGCAGTTTGGGTCAATGGTTTCGTCTTCTTCGAAGGACCGAGCGGCAGGCTTGCACGTTGGCTACGACGCGCGGCTCGGCACATTCTCCGGCACGATGCTGGTGGTCGGCGGCATTATCGGCGCGGGGATCTTTCTGTCGCCGGCCGTCGTCGCGCAGCGGGTTGGCAGCGCGTCGCTCACACTGGGCGCCTGGGGTCTGGGTGCCGTGGTGGCGATCATCGGCGGTTTTGTGTACGCCGAGCTGGGCGCGCGTCGTCCACTGGCGGGTGGGACGTACGTCTATCTGCGCGACGCCTGGGGACCACTGCCGGCGTTCCTGTACGGATGGGCGCTGTTTCTCATCATGGCGACCGGTGCGATTGCCGCCGTGGGGATGACCGGCGCGAACTATCTTGCCACCTTGCTGGGCATGCCCACAACGAGCGTGACGCCGCTGGCCATCGCGATTGTCATCGTGCTCACGATGCTGAATGTCATGGGCGTTCGGATTGGCGCGACGACGGGCAATGTCTTGACGGTGCTCAAACTGGCGGCGATCGGTGTGCTGGTGGCGGCGGCGCTGCTGCTTGCACCGCAGCATGCGGGCGAGTTGACGGGCCCCGTCGCCACGCCCCCGCCGCTGGCACCACCGATCGGCTCGAGCGCCCTCGCGTTGGCGATGGGCGCCGCGCTGGTGCCGGTGTTGTTCTCGTTCGGCGGCTGGCAGCAGACCAACGCGGTCGCCGAAGAACTCGTCGACCCTGCCCGCACGCTTCCGCGCGCGCTCATCATCGGCGTGTTGATTGTCGCGGCGACGTACATGCTGGTGAACATCGCGTATCTGCGCGCGCTGGGCGTTGAGGGATTGGCGGCGAGCACGGCGCCGGCCGCCGATACGATGTTCGTATACCTTGGCCCTGCGGGACGCACACTCATTGCGTGCGGCATCGTGGCATCGACCGTGGGATTCCTGTCTATGGTCATTCTGATGTCGGCGCGGGTGTATCAAGCGATGGCGGCCGACGGGTTGTTCTTTCAATCGATGGCGGCGTTGCATCCGCGCACACGCACGCCGGTGGCCGCATTGCTGGGACAGGCCGCCGTGACCATCGCCCTGTTGCTCACCGGCACCTATGGACAATTGCTGGACTACGTGGTCTTTGCCGATTGGATCTTTTTTGGTTCGACGGCGGCGTCGCTATTTGTCTTGCGCGCGCGTGACGATCGCAACGGTGTGCGACCCACGGTCCGCACGCCGCTGCATCCGTACAGCACGCTGGTGTTCATCGCGGCGGCGGTCTACGTGGTGATCGGTTCGATCACATCCAACCCCGGCAATGCGGCGCGCGGTGCGGGACTTCTCGCACTTGGCCTTCCGGTGTACGCGTACTGGCGTCGTCAGTCCACACAGCGACAGTCATGACACCGCGGGTGGCGGCGCTGTTTGTGCATCCGCTCAAGTCGGCGGCTGCGATCGCGGTGAATGCGCTGGCACTCGATGATCGCGGCGCGGTGGCTGATCGGCGTTGGCTCGTGATCGATGACGACGGGATGCAGATCACCGCCCGGGAGACGCCGGCGCTGGCACTGGTGCGGCCGACGTTTTGCGATGTCGGCGGTCACGAAGTCAACACGCGAAACGTCGACGGACCGCTTTGGCTTGACGCGCCCGGCCTGTCTCGCCTGCGCCTGGCCATTCCGACCACATCGGCGACTCGCATCGTGCAGGTCTGGAAGGACCGGGTGGATGCGCAGGACATGGGCGATGAGGTTGCCGGATGGATGTCAGACGCACTCTCGCGACCGTGCCGCGTCGTGCGGTTGGCGGATCAGGCGCATCGACCGCTTGCGGCGAAGTACGCCGGGCCGCTGCCCCACGTCGGACGACGCGTGGCGTTCTCGGATGGTGCGCCCCTGCTGATACTGGGGCAAGCGAGTGTCGATGCGCTCAACGCGCGGCTGGTGGAGCAGGGAGGTGACGTGATGTCGGCGTCGCGATTTCGTCCGAATGTCCTGCTCGCGAATACCACGGCGCACGAGGAAGACACGTGGTCGCGCATTCGCATTGGTGAGGTCGTCCTCGGCGTCGGCTCGCCGTGCGAACGCTGCGTCATGACAACGATTGACCCGATCACCGGCGAGCAGGGAGTCGAACCATTGCGGATGCTGTCAACGTATCGGCGGCAGAATGGTCCCGTGATGTTCGGCATGAACGCCACGCACGAGCAGCCGGGAACGATCCATGTTGGGGACTTTGTAAGTCTTTAGAGCACCGGTCGCCGCGAATGAAAATCGGTGCTTCGCTGAAACTGATGCGCCACTGACAGGATCTTGTCGTCGTTGAACAAATTGCCGGTGATCACCGCGCAAATTGGCTGTGCCTTGTATGTCGGCGATGGTGGCGCCGCCGCTGCTGCTGCGCCTCCACGTCCGCCGCCTCCACCGCCAAACACCGGCACATCAAACTTGTAGGGCACCACGGCGCAGGGGTGTCCCGTTTGGGCGTTCGGGCCGACGTCCGCGTTGGGACCGCCAATGAAGAGATCGAGATCCTTCATGTACTCGCCCCACTTGCCCACCAGCACCATGCGCCGACGCTGATTCTGCATGAACTCAAACGCCCGCGTCAGGCGACCGCCGACAAAACGTGGATTCCAGTCGGCGGGCGCCATGGGACTGGTTGTGGCTGGAGGATTGCCAAACGGCGCGTTGTTGGCGCGACCATCCGCTCCGGGCTCAGGAAGCGTCGCGAGGTCGAGTCCGATTTCCTTTGCCTTACGTTGCACATACGAGTCGAAGGCGGCCGCGTATTCCACATTGAGCCCGCCTCCGCCAACGCCAGCAACCGTCGGGCGCGGCCCAACATCCTTGGGTGCCATTCCCAATTCGCGAAGCTTGGCCACCAGTTCCTTTGGGGCATTCGGATCGACGCCGACACGCAGCGATGCCAGCTTGATGTTGCGATCAAACTGGAACGGCGTCGTCACCGTCGACGGGTCCTTTTCGTCAACGCCATGATAGGCGTTGAACACCATCGCGCAGTCTTCGATGGTGCGGCACATGGGGCCCACGCGATCCATCGACCAGGCCAACACCATCCCGCCGTACCGACTGGTGCGTCCGAACGTCGGACGGAGTGCGCTCAGTCCGCATCGAATGGACGGTGACACGATTGAGCCCTGCGTCTCGGTGCCAATGCTGAACGCCACGCAGCCTGCGGCCGTGGCCGATGCCGGTCCCGCTGACGATCCGCTGGAGCCGATGTTCAGATTCCATGGATTGTTGGTGCGTCCGCCATACCATTGATCGTTCTGCGCAAACAGACCGGTTGAGAGTTTAGCGAGCAACACCGCGCCGGCTTCCCGCAACCGCACCACGATCTCGGCATCTTCGTCGATGATGCGTCCTTCAAAGTCCTTGGCACCCCACGACGTCGGCACGCCCTTGGTGGAGAAGAGATCCTTGAGTCCGTACGGCACACCGTGCAACGCACCGCGGTATTTCCCCGCTGCAATCTCGGCGTCGGCTTTGGCGGCCTCGGCGCGGGCCGAGTCGTCCATGAACGTCACCACGCAATTGAGCGTGGGATTGAGCCGCCGGAGTCGTTCGAGATAGATGTTCGTGATTCGTGTGGACGTCAGCTTGCGATCCTTGATGAGCGCCGAGATGCGATGCGCTGGCAGGAACGCGAGGTCTTCGTCGGAGGAGGGCATGGATCCGCTGAACTTCTCGACGGTGAATACCGCCCGATCAAACGCCGCGCGCCCACGCTCACGCGCCAGCTTCTCCATGAGTGCGCCGGTGCCACCCGGATACGCCTGGAAGGTCAGCGCCGGCGCCTCGCCGTTGCCAAGGACCAGCGGCGGCACAACCGGGGGCTGGAAAAGACTGAGCGGAATGTCCGGCGTCGGGACCCACGCATCGAGCGACGGAATCTCTGCACCCTGCGCGCGTGCTGACTCGACGCCGAATGAACTCGCGGCGGCGGCAACGAGCGAGTAGAACATGAACTGTCGGCGGTCGATGCCCGAACTGGCTTCCAACTCGTCGGCCATGGCCGCGACGAGAGATTCAGAGGCTTCCAGGCGATCTTCGGGGGTGCTCATGCAGCGTCTCCGTACAGGATGCGGGCGCGGTGAATCGAGAGGTGGGGGCGCGATGCGCGCCCGAACGACCGAGAATACTGCGTGGCCTGCCATCTCGTCAGAGTCCCGGCAGTGGAACTCCGCGCTGCGGGCGGGTACTTTCGCCAGACGGTCGAGCGTGTCCCACTCCGGCGGAGGTCGCGTGCAACTGTCCATTCTCGTGGTCAATTTCGGGTACGCCGTGTTTGGCGTGATCTTGATGTTCCTCAGCTACCGACTGATCGACAAGCTCACGCCGCAAGTCGATTTCCCCGAGGAGTTGAGGAAGGGGAATATCGCCGTGGCGATTTTCATCGCCGCCATTTTCGTGTCGATCGCGATCATCATCGGGAACTCCCTCAATTGACTCGGTCACGTAGGCGGTGGCGCCCGCCGTTGCGGTGGTTTGCTGGCACGCTGCTGTTGCTCGCGCCGATCGTGCAGGCAGCGGCACAGCGCTCTGGCGCAG
>JBEBIR010000713.1:0-2262 GCA_040080315.1 Gemmatimonas sp. | reverse complement strand
GTGCCCACCAACGGCGTGCGCGGATTCAGCAGCGGTACGGCCTGGCGTTGCATGTTCGAGCCCATGAGCGCGCGGTTGGCGTCATCGTGCTCGAGGAACGGGATGAGCGCGGCCGCGATGGAGACCAACTGCTCCGGCGCCACGTCCATGTAATCAATGTTCGACGGCGGCTCGAGCGGCAAGTCGCCGCGCTTACGCGCCAGCACCAGTTCGTCGACGAACGTGCCGTCGGCGTTGAGCTTGGAATTGGCCTGCGCGATGATCGCGTCTTCCTCACGGTTCGCATCGAGCCACACGAGTTCGCCCGTCAAGCGACCTTCCTTGACCACGCGATACGGCGTCTCGATGAATCCGAGGTCGTTCACGCGCGCAAAGCAGGCGAGTGACGTGATCAGGCCGATGTTCGGACCTTCCGGCGTTTCGATGGGGCACATGCGCCCGTACTGCGAATAGTGCACGTCGCGGACTTCGAAGCCGGCGCGCTCACGCGTGAGACCGCCCGGTCCAAGCGCCGACAAGCGACGCTTGTGCGTCAACTCGGCGAGCGGATTGGTCTGGTCCATGAACTGCGACAACTGCGAGGATCCGAAGAACGCCTGGATCACGGCTGACACCGTGCGGGCGTTGACGAGATCATCGAGTGAGATCTTTTCCGGATCGGTGTTGATCGACATGCGCTCCTTGACCAAACGCGCCATGCGCGAGAGACCGACGGAGAACTGGTTCGCGATCAACTCGCCAACGGAGCGGATACGACGATTGCCCAACTGATCGATGTCGTCCACATCGCCGCGACCTTCGTGCAACTCGACCAGCTGACGCATGATCTCCACGAAATCTTCCTTCGTGAGCACCGTGGTCGACATCGAGGTGTTGAGGCGCAGGCGCTGGTTGATCTTGTAGCGACCGACACGACCCAAGTCGTACCGCTTGGGCGAGAAGAACAGGCGCTCAAGCGCCTGCTTGGCCGTCTCGCGATTCGGCGCGTCGCCCGGACGAAGCAGCGCGTAGATCTGCTTGAGCGCTTCTTCCTCGTGCTTGGTGGGATCCTTGGCCAGCGTGTTCTTGATCAGCGTCGACTCGGCGCGTCCCGAGGCCACGAATACGTGGACCTTGGTGATGTCGGCCTTGCGGATCTTTTTGATGACCGCGTCGGACAACACCGTGCCCTTCTCGCAGACCTCTTCGCCCGTTTCCGGGTCGATGACATCGCGGGCCACGGTGCGGCGCACATCGCGCTCGCCACGATCGATGGCGTCCTGTTCGTCGCGCAGATCAATCTGGGTGTACGACGCAAAGACCTTGACCGTGTCGATGCCCTGGCGCACGAGGCGATTGAGCACTTCATCGGTCAGTTCGTCGCCTTCGCGCACGAGCATGGCCGCTTCCGACCGCTCGCGCTCCAGTTTGGCCTTCTTGGTCTTGGGCTTCGGGGCGTCGACTGCCGTGACTTCACCGTCGAGCGTGACATCTTCGGCGATGATCGCGCCGAGGATTTCCCGCTGTTCGTTGCGCGTCTCGCGCTTCATGGTGAGGTCGAGTTCACGCTCGGCGAAGAACAACCGCAGGATGTCGCGGTTCTCGCCGTAGCCGAACGCGCGCAGGAGCGCCGTGGCCGGGAACTTCTTCTTCTTGTCGATGTGGACGTAGATCACGTCGTGGATGTCCACGGTGAACTCGACCCACGATCCGCGGAACGGAATGATCCGCGACGACAGCAGGCGCTGTCCGTTGGGGTGCGTCGACTCCTCGAACACCACACCAGGCGAGCGGTGCAGCTGGGAGACGATGACACGCTCGGCGCCATTGATGACGAACGTGCCGAGCTCGGTGAGCAGGGGCAGCTCGCCGAGATAGACTTCTTTTTCGATGATGTTCCGGGGACGCTTGCCGTCGCCGGTATCCTCGAAGATGACCAGTTGGAGCGTGGCCTTGAGGGGGGCCGAGTACGTCATGTCGCGCTCGATGCACTCGGCGACCGTGTACTTCGGTTCTCCCAGGCTGTACCGGACGAACTCGAGAGAAAAATTCTCGTGAACGTCGGTGATGGGGAACAGGTCCTTGAAGACACGCTCGAGGCCGACGTCTTCGCGCTCCTGTTGCGCAGCATCCAGTTGTAGCAGCGACTCGAAAGCGCGCGTCTGGATGTCGAGGAGATGGGGCATATCCATGCCCGTCTCGAGCTTCGCAAACGAGATCTGGTTCATCATATCCTTGTTACCGCGTGCGGGGTGCGCCGAAACTGAGACTCCGGGAGGCGCA
>JBEBIR010000712.1:0-2263 GCA_040080315.1 Gemmatimonas sp. | reverse complement strand
GGGGATCAGGTGCAGCCGGCTCTCCTTGACGCCATAGCGGCGAAAAGCCGCAATGAGTGACGCATTGACGCCGATGACCGCGTCCAGACGCCCGAGTGCGAGACCGCGAAGACTGAGCGGCCGGGCACGACGGCCCGTTGGAGAATCCGGGAAGCCGCCGGAGTGAAACGTGAATGCGGTCGATTGTCGCAGGCCAAGTGCGAGCGCCACGAACAGCGCGGCATAGCGGAGCGAGAAATCGCCGCCCGCGTGAATGTGGACGACGTCAGGGCGTAGGGCACGAATCGTACCGAGAACGGCGCTCGCCGAATCCGGGAAATAGATGTCGTCGGCGTCGCGGTCGCGATGACGCGTGATGTTGATCAGCGAACACCGATGACCAGCAGACAACACCGCCCGACGCACGTCCATCATGTGCGCCTGAACCCCGCCCCACGGCGGTGGAACCGGCCCCATCAGACACACATGCATGTGCGGACTACTGAGGACTGAACGCGAACGGTTCGCTCTCGCCGCAGTCGGCCGATGAGAGCAATCGCAGGCAGGCGATCGTCGCTCGTGCGCCGTCGGTGGCATCCGGGTAGTCCGTCGACGTGCCGCTGATGGCTGCGACAAATGCCGTCAACTGCGCGTCATAGCCTTTCTCCGGGTACATGCGTTGGCGCTTTTCGCGCAGCAGGCCCGGGGTGTAGAGTGTCGTGAAATCCTCCGCGGCCAGGGAGATTCCTGGTGCATAGGCCTCCACGCGCTCGCCGCCACCCTTAGGATGCCCGACCGTGCAGTAGGTCAGCGATGCGATGGATCCGTCCGCGTAACGGAGCGATCCAACCAGGTTGTTCTCGCCCAGCGGCTCCGATCCGCTCTTGGGGAGACGATAGGCCGAGACCGACACGGGTTCTTCGCTCAGTAGCCAGGTAAACAGATCGAGAAAGTGACACGCCTCGCCGAGAATCGCGCCGCCGATCGCCGGATCCGCCATCCAGAATCCGTTGCTGATGCCGGGAGAATTCACGCGCGCCGATAGCACGGCGGGCCCAACGCGATTCTTCAACCGCTTGCGCAGCGCCATATAGACCGGTGCAAAGCGGCGGTTGAACCCAACCTGTAGCACTTTGCCGGAGGTGTGCTGCGCCTGTATCAACGCCAGCGATTCTTCCTCGGTGAGCGCCATCGGCTTCTCGACAAATACATGCTTGCCGGCCTGAAGTGCTTCCAGTGCCTGCCCCGCGTGATGCTGGTTCCGACTCGTGATGATGACCCCGTCGATGCGCTCATCGGCGAGCACGTCCGCGTAGTCTGTCGTGCAATAGTCGGCACCGAACCGCTTCGCGTAGCTCTTGGCGCGTGTGCCATTGGACGCCAGCACCGCACGTAAGCGCGCTCCAGACAACTTTTGCAGCGCCTGCAAGTGCGCCCACCGAGCAATATTTCCCGCACCGATCACAGCCAGTTCACGCGTGGATCGATCGGACGTCGATTCCCTGAGCACCACGCGTCGCGGCATGGCGGCGGTCGTCGGCCCAGTCCCATTCGCCGCCGAGTAGGTCAGCAGCACCGCCAGCGTGTCGGCGGCATGCTGCATGATCAGCGAGTAGGCACCCGACGCGTCGTCCATCGCGAAGCGATGCGACACAAGAGATTTCACATCGACGGCGTTGACGCTGAGCAACCGAAGGAATTCGCTCATATTGCGATTCTCGGTCCATCGCACATACGAGCTCGGGTAGTCCGCGCCCTGTCGCTCGTAGTTGTCGTCGTAACTGCCCGGTCCATAGGCGCGCGCCATGAGCAGCTGAATCTCCTTCATGTACATCTCGAGCCACGGAAACTCGAGATGCACCGCGCCCACAATCACGATGCGTCCACGGTCGCGGGTCAGCTTGAGCGCGGTCTGTCCCGGCGCTGCCGACTTCGCCGCGGCGGCGACAATGGCGCAATCGACTCCGCGGCCTTCTGTAAGCGCGCGCACAGCCTCGGGTGACAGATCCGCTCCAGCAAAGCCCCGCTCCGCACCCAGACTGAGCGCGAGATCGACTCGACCCTGATTGAGGTCGACGGCGATGACGCGCGCGCCCTGTGCGCGCGCCAATTGGCAAATCAGTTGGCCTACCAACCCGAGCCCGATGACCGCCACGGTCTCACCGAGCGAAAACTGCGCCACGCGGATGGCGTTCATGGCGATCGCGCCCAATGTGGAGAACGCCGCCGAGTCCAATCCAAGATCGTCCGGTACCGGGGCGACCAGATGCCGACTGGTAGCAAT
>JBEBIR010000711.1:0-2263 GCA_040080315.1 Gemmatimonas sp. | reverse complement strand
ATGGAGTTCCTGTACAGTCGCAACCGGTTGAATGTCGCAACATCGCGCGCGCGGTGCCTGGCGATCCTCGTGGCGAGCCCGCGGCTATTCGAGCCCGAGTGTCACAGTCCTCGGCAAATACAACTCGCGAACGGGTTGTGCCGGTTCAGCGAAATGGTGACCTAACTGCGCGTCGAATCCATCTGAAGCGCCCCGGTGACGAGCGCATGCAAGTACTCGGGAGCGAGATCGGCGCCGTGTGGCCATGCGACCGTGTGCAAGTCCGCGTCCAACCGTGCGGCGCCGAAGAGAGTGCGATCACGCAGGGGTTCGAACATCGGTCCGTCCAGTGCGTGCGTGAGGTCCGCGACGCCCTCCAGGCCGTCGCTGAAGCGAAGCCAGATGCGATAGTCTTGCTGGACCCGCATGTCGACCACGTGAAGCACGGACGCTCCTCGCGACGTCACGTCGCTATTCCAAGGGGGGAATTGGCTCCAGCGGAAGCAAAGCGCGAGCGCGCTCCCAGTTTGCCAACAGCTCCTGCCTATGAAGTTCCCACCATTCGAGCACATGCACCAGTGCTCGGCGAGGGAATCGGCCGGTGACGAGACCGTCGGCGATCCCGACAGTGACTTCAAACTCGGCGTAGTTTGCGTGGAAGTGCGGCGGTTCGTGATCTCGATATAGCATGACGATCACGATGCCGAGAAAACGGCTGATGACAGGCATCTTGGTGGCGGAGTCTGGGTTCGCCACACTATTGCGTTTCGATGCCTCAGGTCCTGTACCGAATCCACTCGAATGCCACTATTGCAACGCGCTGGGCTGTCTCAGTCTACGGCGTACGCGCGACCTGAATCGCCCGATCGAGCGCGCCGTCAACTCCGCGGAGCGTCTCTGCAGTCTTCCTCGCGATCTCGATATCCGGGAGTGTGCCGCGCCCCTTCGGGCCCGGACGAACGGCGTTCACGTAGCCATACATCTGCACGAACACCTTGAACCGGGAATTCGGCAGGATGACACTGGCATTGAGACCCGAGGTGTTTCCTTCGTAGGTACCGCCGGTTTCCTCGCCAATGAACGTCGCGCGATTCATGCTGCGCAATACGGACGTCACGTCGGCCGACGTGGAGAACGTCCCGCCATCGATGAGCACCACCAGCTTGCCGAGGAACGGACGGTCGGCGGGCTTCTGTTCGGCAACGCCTTCGTGGAGTTCGCGCTTGACGCGAAAGCCGCCACCAGGATGCGGCGTGGTGCCCTCTCTTGTGGCGTCCAATGTGCGCGGTAGCAAAGTCGCGAACGAGGGCGCGATCGAGATGAGATGGATGTGGTCGAAATACCGGAACGGCTTGTCGGCGAACTGCGAGACGAGCTTTGCGCCGTACATGTCCGTGCCGCCGCCGTTCCCTCGCAGATCGAGAATCACTCCCGCGCTGCGCCGGTCAACCGCCAATTTGACCACCGAATCCAGCGACGCGAGAAAGGCCGCGCCTTGGAACGAGCGAATCTTGAGCAGCGCGACCTGTGAATCGCCCACAAAGCGCAGCGAGATATTCTCTGACGGTTCGGCGATCTTTCCCAGACCCGCGCGATACGCCGCATTCACCGGATTGCTGCTGACGTTTGCCGATCGTTGCGCGGCAAGGACTCCGGTTAGCGTGGCTGACACCGATGCGCCATTCGGTGTGCGCGCGGTGATCGCATAACGAGGCGTCGTGTCGATGTTGAGCCAGTAGCGAAACGGGAACGAATTGCCGAAGGTGAGGCGTCGTCCCGTTTCAATAAATCCGTCGCGCCGAAGCGTTGGCATGATGCGCGCCAGGAGCTCGCTTACGGAATGTCCGTTGACCGAGATGATCTCCATGCCGGGGCGCATGCTGCTGTCGTCTGGAGTGGCGTTCGCGGTGACCATGAGCCGCGTGCCCTCGAGTGCGACATTCAGGGGGAATCGCAGGGCCCGGTCCAATTCGGCCGTCGTTGAATCGTCCTGATCGGCGCGCGCGTGTCCGTCGCCGGTGGCCACCAGCAGCTCGTTTACCAGACCGAAGAACTCGCGCCTCGACATTTCCTTGTTCGCGCGCGCTCGCAGGGCGTCGAACTTCCGGTCGAGCTCCGGCTTCGGCGTGAAGCGATACAGCGCCCCATGCGCCTCCTCGAGCGCTTTGCGGGCGACGTCGATGTCCTGCTGTGCCTGGGCCGCGGACAGCCGTGCCGGGATCGCCTGCGCGGTAGCGATGTTCGCGATGAGGATGACGAGCGTTATCGCGAGGCCGAGTTGCAG
>JBEBIR010000081.1:0-10200 GCA_040080315.1 Gemmatimonas sp. | reverse complement strand
CAACTGGACCAACCATTGCCACGGCATCGTCGGCCCGATCGCGCCGAGCACCACGGCCAGCGTACCATTGGAACGGGTCAGACGCAGTGCAGGCATGGGAGGCGCGGGCGTCTGTAACCAGGGCGTCGCCGGAATGAGCGCGACGTCGGCGTATGGACCAGCCTTCAGCGAGTCGTTCATGCCGGCCTGATTGACCAGGAACGACTTCATGCTGAAATGCACGTTGCCAGTCGACCCCGCCTGCAGTCGCGTCACCCTGATCTGCTCGACCAGCTCGCCTACGGAGAAGGCGCTGGCCCCTGTTCCGCCAGCGCGCGACGTGAAATTGCCGGGCCACAGGTGTCGTGCCTTGGTGTTCTCGTCGGCCCACCACTGCAGCAGCACGGGATACGACTGCGCGATGCGAGTGGTTGGCCAGTACAGTTGCGGCGTGAAGTAGTCGACCCATCCCTCATTCAGCCATTTCCGACCGTCGGCGTACAACTTTTCGTACGCGTCGAACCCGCGAATCTGTGCCGGGTAGCCCGGACGCCAGATGCCGAAGGGACTGATGCCGAACTTGACCCACGGCTTCGTCGTGTGAATGCCCTTGTGCAGCGCTTCCACCAGCATGTCGACATTCTGACGTCGCCAGTTGGGGCGTGTGAGCTTTCCTCCCGCCTTCACATACTTGCGCCAGCTGGTGTTGTCGGGAAACGGAATCTCACGCCCGCGACGTGTGTTCTCCGGATACGGATAGAAGTAGTCGTCGATATGCACGCCGTCGATGTCGTAGCGCTTCACCACATCGAGCACCACACGGATGGTGCGCTCGCGGACCGCCTTCTCGCCCGGATCCATCCACAGATACTTTGCGTACGGTTTGACCAACGATGGATTGGTGCGAGCGATGTGACTGCGCGCCAGCGGACTTTTCGCGTCGGTGTGCCTGGCGCGATAGGGATTGAACCACGCATGCAGTTCCAGGTTGCGGGCATGCGCTTCACGCACCACAAAGCTCAACGGATCCCAGTACGGGTTGGGCGCACGACCCTGCGCGCCGGTGAGATACTCGGACCACGGTTCGATCTGCGAGGCGTACAGCGCATCGGCCGCCGGCCGCACCTGAAAGATGACTGCGTTCAATTTCAGCGCTGCCGCCCGATCCAGCAGTTCGATCAGCTCACGCTGCTGCTCCGCTGTCGTGAGTGTGCGTTTCGACGGCCAGTCGATGTTCGCCACGGTCGCCACCCACACACCGCGAAACTCGCGCGCCACCTCTGGCGCCATTTCGCTGACTACCGGTCGCACAGGCATGCGCGTCGGCGGTGCGCTCTCCACGCGCACGGAGTCGGATGTCGGCACCGGGCGCGTCGGCTGTGACGCCGCGACCGCGGGCGGCACCGTCGGAGCCGGTGGGTCGATGATAACCACAGGACGGCAGCTCAAGAGTCCCACGCACAACATGCCGGCGCATAGGCCCAGCCTGCGCGCACGGAACGATCCGGTCGTCACCTTCAGACTCCTGCGGGCTCGCGCACCAGCCGTGCATCGCGTTCGCCAACCATCGCACGCAGCAGTTCACCCGCGCGTCGCGCGGCTTCGGCGATGCGCTCGGGAGTCTGGATGAAGGATATGCGAAAAAAGCCTTCACCTCCCTCCCCGAAACCCGAACCCGGCAACACAATCACGCCGGTCTCTTCGCGCAACCGCTCGGCGAAGTCCTTGCTCGCGATCCCATCCGGTAACGGCATCCACAAGTACATGGTGGCGCGCGGAATCTCGGCGACGAAGCCGTTGGCGCGGAACGCCACGACCGCAGCATCGCGACGCGACTGGAAGGTCACGAGGTTTTGTGGAACAAACGTCGCCCAGCTTTCGATGGCCGCGACGCCCGCCGCCTGAATGCCCATGTACTGACCGGTGTCAGTGAATGACTTCACTTTGGCAAGCGCGGAAGCGATCTCCGGCTTGGCCACCGCCCACCCACATCGCCAGCCGGTCATGTTGTACGTCTTCGAAAGCGAATGGAACTCTATGGCGACGTCGCGCGCGCCGTCGATCTCGAAGATGCTTGGCGGCACGTAGCCGTCGAATCCCATCTCCGAATACGCATTGTCGTACACCAGCAGGATATCGCGCTCGCGGCAGGTCTTCACCACACGCTCGAGATAGTCTCGTGGTGCAATCGCGGCGGTAGGGTTATTCGGGTAGTTGAGATAGAGCACGCGCGTGCGCGCCAACACGTCTGCGGGTATCTCCTCGAGTTCAACCAGGAAGTTGGTTCTCGGTCGCAGCGGGTATACGTATGGCTGCGCATCGCTCATCAGGGTACCTCCCAGATACGCCTGATAGGCGGGCTCCGGAATGATTCCGACATCGCCGGGGCCCACATACGCAAAGGCGACGTGCGCCAATCCCTCCTTGCTGCCAAGCAACGGCACAATCTCGGTCATCGGGTCGACGCGCTGTCCAAAACGCCGTTCCATCCACGCCGCGATGGCCTCGCGATACGGCACGTAGCCAAGTCCGAATCCATAGCGCTGCATGGCGGGGATTTCTGCGGCTCGCTGCAGTGCCGTGACGGCTGCGGCAGGTGGTGCGAGATCGGCATCACCGGCCCCCAAGTCGATCACGTCGACACCCGCTTCAATCAATGCTTTCTTGCGCGCCGGTATGTGCGCCAACGGGTAGGCCGGGAATGCACCGAACCGAGTCGAGAGTCGTGGCATGGCGTTCGGTTACGTCGTCAGGATGTGGGTGGATTGAACTGCATGTGCTGCGCGTCGAGCCAGCTCCGGTGATAGGCCGGATCTTCAATGTGCGTTGCCGCCTTCGCCACATGCAGCGGCTTGAAGCTGTCCATCATGACGGCCAGCTCATTCGTGTACTTGGCACCAATCGATGCTTCGGCTCGTCCCGGATGCGGACCGTGCGGCAGGCCGTCGGGATGATGCGTGATGGAGCCATACTCGATGCCTTTGCGGCTCATGAACTCGCTTGAGGCATAGAACAGCACTTCGTCGGAGTCCACGTTGCTATGGTTGTACGGCGCTGGCACGGCTTCGGGATCGAAGTCATAGGGGCGCGGGCAAAACGAACAAATCACGAATCCGTCACCCTGAAACGTCTGGTGCACTGGCGGTGGCTGATGAATGCGCCCGACAATCGGCTCGAAGTCGTGGATGCTGAAGATCCACGGATAGAAGTAGCCATCCCATCCCACGACATCGAAGGGATGATGATCGAGTACCAGTTCGTTGATGGCGTTGTATTGCTTGACCAGGATGGGGAACTCGCCGCGTTCGTCGCGCGGTTCGAGATGCAGTGGACGTCGGATGTCACGTTCCGAGTAGGGCGCGCCTTCCAGCAGTTGCCCGAACTCATTCCGGTATCGCGACGGGAATCGGACGTGGCCCCGACTCTCCATGACCAGAAACTTTGTCGGGCCCGCCGTCGCGTCCAGACGCCACCGATGCGTGATGTTGCGATGAATCACCACATAGTCGCCGGCCTTGTACGGCAACTCCCCAAACACCGACTCCAGCACGCCTTGGCCCTCGACGACATACACCACTTCGTCGGCCTGGCTGTTGCGGTAGCAATGCGTGTCGGTGATGTCCGGTTCCACATACAGCATGCCGATATCGCTGTTGAACAGCAGCGGGATGCGATCAAGCGTGGGCGATCCGCCCTTCGCCACGCGGGCGGTCAGGAAATGTCGATGCCGCAACGAGGTGTCAGGATCCGCTTCCCATACCACGTCGCGCACCCGACGCGCCGAGAGCACCGTCGTGGGAGGGTGCACGTGATACAGCAGCGACGAGGTACCGACAAATCCTTCGTGACCCATGAGCTCTTCGGCATACAGTCCGCCGTCCGGTCGACGAAATACGATATGCCGTTTGCGCGGCATGGATCCGAGTGCGTGATAAATGGGCATGGTGGACTCAGAGATTCCCGCGCAAGGCCTGCTCGCGCTCGATGGACTCGAACAGTGCCCGGAAGTTGCCCTTCCCGAAGCTCTTGGCACCCTTCCGTTGAATAATCTCGAAGAAGAGTGTTGGTCGATCTTCCACCGGCTTGGTGAAGATCTGCAGCAGATATCCGTCGGGATCCCGGTCGACGAGAATGCCGAGCGCGGCCAACTGTTCGATCGGCTCATCAATGGTGCCAACGCGCGCCTGCAGCTCGTCGTAATACGACGTGGGAACGGACAGGAACTCGACGCCGCGGTCGCGCAACGCGGTCACCGTTTCCAGGATGTTGTCGGTGGCCAGCGCGAGATGCTGTGCACCGGGACCGCGATAGAAGTCCAGATACTCCTCGATCTGCGACTTCTTCTTTCCCGATGCTGGTTCGTTGATCGGGAACTTGATCTTGTCGTTGCCATTGGCCATCACCTTCGACATCAGCGACGAGTATTCGGTGCTGATGTCGCTGTCGTCGAACGTGATGAGATTGCGGAACCCCATGACGTCCGCATAGTAGCCCACCCACTGGTTCATTCGACCCAACTCCACGTTGCCGACGCAGTGGTCGACATACTTGAGGCCGACGTCGGATGGCTGATAGTGCGGCGTGACATCGCGGAACCCGGGCAAGAACGTTCCGCGGTAGTTCCGGCGTTCGACCAGCGAGTGGATGGTATCGCCATAGGTGGCGATGGCGGCGATGACGATCTCGCCGTGTTCATCGGTGAGCACCTCGGGCGCACGCACGGCAATCGCGCCGCGCTCAATCGCCGTCGCATAGGCCCGTCGGGCATCGTCCACCCAGAGCGCATAGTCCTTCACACCGTCGCCATGGCGGAGCACGTGTTCGGCGATCGGCGACTCGGGGGCCATCGCCGTGGTCAGCACCAGTCGGATCTTGCCTTGCTGCATCAGGTAGCTGGCGCGATCGCGAACGCCTGTTTCCGGGCCCAGATAGGCGACCAGCTGATATCCGAACGCCGCACGGTAGTAGTGACTGGCCTGCTTGGCATTGCCGACGTAGAGCTCAACGTAGTCGGTGCCATTGATTGGAAAGGCATCCAGCTCGATGCCAACCTCGGGAGCGGTGAGCGTCGCCATGATAACCTCGTGAAGTCTGAAGGGAGCGGAACGGAACGTGAGACAGTTCGTCGTTCGACGCGTTCAGATGTGCGAGCGCGGAAGCGCACCAATCCAAGCGCGCGTCCGCTGGTCACCGCGGTCTCCCGAGAGGCAGGTCAGCATATCCCAAAGATAATACCGGGAGACGGCCGACGTGCCGGCGGATCAGTACCCGGCCAGCTCCGGACGGCCCTGAAACAGCGCCAGCGCGCCCGGATTGGCCAGCGCATCGGCATTGCGCACCTCGCGTCCGTGGACCACTTCACGCACGGCCAGCTCGGTGATCTTACCGCTCAGTGTGCGCGGCACGTCGTCGACGGCGAGTATGACACGCGGTACATGGTGCGGGCTGGCGTGTTCTCGAATGCGCGCTCGGATCACATCGCGCAAGGCATCATCGAGCACGCTACCAGCCCGCAGTCGCACGAAGAGCACCACCCGCGAGTCGCCCGCCGACTGCGCCGATCGCTGCTCGATGACGATCGACTCCACCACGTCGGCAATCTGCTCCACCTGACGATAGATCTCGGCTGTGCCAATCCGAACGCCACCTGGGTTGAGTGTGGCGTCACTCCGGCCGTAAATCACCAGTCCGTCGTGCGCCGTGATCTCGGCCCAGTCGCCATGACGCCACACGTTGGCGAAATGCTCGAAGTACGCGGCGCGGTACGACTGTTGTTGTGGGTCGTTCCAGAATGCCACGGGCATGCTGGGGAACGGCGCCGTACACACCAGTTCGCCCGCCTCGCCCCGCACCGGACGTCCTTCCGCGTCGACCACATCGACCGCCATGCCCAGTCCGCGCATCTGCAGTTCACCACGATAGACCGCACCAGTCGGATCTCCCAACGCAAAGCAACTCACGATGTCGGTGCCGCCGCTGATACTGCACAATCGAATGTCCCGCTTGATGTCGCGGTACACGAAGTCGTAGCTGTGGGATTCCAGAGGGCTTCCCGTCGACAGAATCGCATCGAGCGCCGACAGATTGAAGCGTTCCCGCGGACGCGCCGATTCCTTCTGTAGTGTCGCCAGATATTTCGCGCTCGTGCCAAACACCGTGACGTGCTCGTCGGCGGCCAAGCGCCACAAGATCTCGGGATCAGGAGCCAGTGGTGCGCCGTCGTACAATACGATCGTCACGCCAAGCGCCAATGCCGATACCAGCCAGTTCCACATCATCCACCCGCACGTGGTGAAGTAGAACAGCACATCGCCCTCGCGGAGGTCGGTGTGCAACGCGTGCTCCTTCCAATGCTGCAGCAGCGTGCCGCCAGCGCCATGCACCATGCACTTCGGCAGTCCGGTGGTGCCGGACGAGTAGAGGATGTACAACGGATGGTCGAACGGCAGTCGAACATAGGACGGCGTCGATTCATTCGAGTGCCGGGCCAACACCGCGTCGAATCGTTCGACCTTCGCCATGTCCGACAGATCCGGATTGCTGTCCAGCCACGGCACCACCCAAATTGCGCGCAACGAGGATATCGCCTCTCCAACGTCGCGTATCCGCTGACGACAATCGATGCGCTTGCCGGCGTAGCGATAGCCGTCCGCGGCAATCAACAGCACTGGCTCGATCTGTCCGAATCGATCGAGCACGCCTCGGGTGCCGAAGTCAGGTGAACACGATGACCAGATCGCACCGATCGACGACGTCGCCAGCATGGCAATCACCGCTTCGGCGATGTTGGGCAGGTATCCGGCCACTCGGTCACCCGGCATCACGCCGAGGGCGCGCATTGCCGCAGCAGCCTGGGCCACACTTCGCGCGAGCTCCGCGAAGGTCACTCGACGTTGGCATCCCGCCTCGCTCCACGACACGATGGCGTCGGCATCATCGCGCCGCCTGAGCAGGTGCTCAGCGAAGTTGAGGCGAACACCTGAAAACCAGTGCGGCCCGTCAACCGGATCGGGGGGGGCCATGCGATTGGCGCCGTGCAGCACCGAGGTCCATGGCGCCTCCATCGGGCCGGGACCATCAGCCATGATGTCCGCTTCGCGCCACACGGCACTCCAGAACTTGGCAGGATGCTGCACGGACCACTCCTGCAGTCGGTGCGCGTCGGTCACGTGCGCTGGCGCGTCGCCGCGCGCGATCAACGTCTCTCTGAACGACGTGATCCGCGCGCGCGCGCGGCGTTCGCGCGAGGGGATCCAGATGGCGTCCGCCTCGCTCGCCGTCACGACAGACAGGCGTCGCGCGCCAGTTTCACCGCACCGCACTGTGACCCGTGCTGCTCGCAGTACCAGCCATGGCGATCGTGAAACACCATGTGCGGCGCATCATTCGGTCGGGGTCGCACCCGCACCAGGTGTTCGACACCGGTGCGTACGCCAACGACCGCCTGCGGATCGAGGATGTCGACCACGGGCGCCACCGGGAACAGATCGAGCTGGGTCGACACGTGCAGCGACGTGTCGTCGGACTTCACCCGCGGGGGACGTGCCACTCGAGTTGCCACTCACAGAATGCGTCGCCTTCGATGGAACAGCGCACGTGACGGACACGGGCGGACTCGCCTCCCGCCAATTCGACCGCGCGACGCAGACCGCCGGTCTGCCGACGACAAAACAGTCGCGTGATGGGATCGAAATCGGTGAGACGCAAGATCGCCCGACCCGCCACCTCCTCTACCACCGTGATATCACCCGGATGATAATACAGCCGGAACAGGGAGATGCTCTGCGTCAGGAAGGCGCTCGGCGATGCTTTCCGCAAGATGCCGCCATACAGCTGCACACCGACCGAGTCGATCGCGTACGCACCGGCATCTTCGGCCCACTGCGGGTGGGCGGCGCCGAGCAAGCCATCAATCGCCTCCCACAGTGTGACCAGCGTCCGATACGGCAATTCGTCGGTCGCTTCCGCGCTATCCAACACGCGACGCGTGTCCGCATCAACGCGCGCGCGAACGTCGTCCAAGCCGGCCTCGCCCAGACGATCCTTCACAAAGGCGTAGGACCCGCGAACCGTGGAACCCTTGGCCGTCGGGCTACCCGACGCCATCGCCGTCGACGCGCTGCCGGCTTTCACGGAAGAATCATCGCGC
This sequence comes from Gemmatimonas sp., assembly GCA_040080315.1. Lineage (GTDB taxonomy): Bacteria > Gemmatimonadota > Gemmatimonadetes > Gemmatimonadales > Gemmatimonadaceae > Gemmatimonas. The sequence continues at coordinate 2,072 of JBEBIR010000081.1, read as the reverse complement.
TGGCCGCGCGTCGATCAATCTTGCCGGAGCCGAGTCGCGGAATGGTGTCGACGAACTGGACGCGCTTGGGAACCTTGTAGGCAGCGAGCCGAACACGCGCATGATCCAGCACCGTGCGCTCATGCAGGTTGGCATCACCCTTCACGATTAACGCGCAACCCACCTCACCCCATCGGGCGTCGGCAATACCGATCACCGTGACCTCGCGAACGCCAGGGCAGTCGAGCAGCGCCGTCTCCACCTCGCCGGGAAAGACGTTTTCGCCGCCCGATATGAACATCTCTTTGCGTCGACCCCGAATGGAGTACACACCGTCGTCATCGCGACTGGCCAGATCGCCCGTGCGCAGCCAACCGTCTGTCGTCATCGCTTCCGCCGTGCGATCGGCGGCGCGAAAGTACCCGCCGAACAGTTGCGGGCCACGCAACTCGAGTTCCCCCGTCGCGTGCACATCCACATCACGTCCGTCGGGATCGCGCAGTCGCATTTCCAGATACGGGACTGGCCACCCCACGGTGCCGTCCTTCTCCACGGCCGTGTGATCGTTCGTGGCGAAGCAGTTCGGACCGCACTCGGTGAGGCCGTACCCTTCCCGAAATTTGTATCCCGCCGCACGCACATCGTCCTTGATACGCTGCGCGCACGGCGCGCCACCTGACAGGAACGTGCGCAGGGCCGGAAGCGGTCGACCCCAACTGGCCGTTTCGCGAACCATCGCCAGTTGCGTTGGTACACCGAACGCCAAGGTGATGCCGTACCGCTCGAGCATGTCGAAATAGCCGGCGGGATCAAACGCTTCGATCAGCACCAGTGTGCCGCCACGGAACAGCATGGGCGTCGTGAAGACATTCCATCCGCCGGTGTGAAAGAACGGCGTTGACACCGGCCCCACATCATCGGCCCCAATCCGCCACGCCGTTGTGGTCGCAATGGCGTTCCAGAGGAGTTGACGATGCGGTATCATCACGCCCTTGGGCATGCCCGTGCTGCCCGAGGTGTACAACAGCATCGTGGTATCGTCAGCAGCGCGCCCGGGCGCATCCGGTACACGTTCAGACACCGCGCGGAGATCGCGATCGAGATCCCGCCACTCCGGACGTCGCTCCAGCGCGGCTGCGAAGAGCGCTTGCTCGCCGAGTCCGCGTAGACCGTCCTCTCCGAGGATCACCACAGGCGCTGCGTCGCTCAGCACGCGAGCGAGCTCGGGAGCGGAGAGGCGCCAGTTGAGCGGAACCAGCATGGCGCCTCGTCGAATACACGCGAACAACAACGGGATGAACTCCACCCGATTCTGCGCGAGTATCGCGACACGATCTCCTTGCGCCACACCCCAGCGCATCAGCCGCGCGCTCCATGCGTCGGCGTCTTGGTCCAACGCCGCGTAGGTGTGCCGACGACCGGAGCCCGCCTCAATCAACGCGACGCGATCACCATCGACGCGCGCCCACCACGATACCGGATCAAACACACCGGGAGTCATCGCAACTGATGTCGTTCGCAGAACATCGCGACCAACGTGCTGACGTCGGGACCGTTGGCATCGGTGAATGTGCCCGCTGGCGAGCCGCCAGCCCACGCGTGTCCGAGCTCGTCAATGCGGAGGCGGGTGACCTGCGCACTGCCATCGGCATCGCGCCATTCAACACGCCGAGTGGTGTATTCATGCTCGCGCGACACCACCTCGCTCGCTATCTGCAGCGGCGGTTGGCCGTTCGTCGCCCGCAATCGATCATGCACACCAACCCACTGCGCGGACGTTTCCACGGCATTCTGATATGCCACCACAGCATCCGCGCCGCCATGCACAACCAGCACGGGCAACGCGCGACGACGCGCACCCATCGCCAGCACCAGGGCCTCCGCCGTCGGGGTGGAGGCACCGGCGCCCGCCTTCATCACGGACAGCGCCGTCCCGACGTTCTTCGCCGCTTGCCACGGGATACCACTGAGGCTGACGAGTGTGGCGAATCGCTCCGGATACGCCACCGCGAGCAATCCAGCCATCGCCGCACCCGCAGAAATGCCCGCGATGTGCACGCGTGCCGGATCGACCGGGAATTGCCGCATCACCT
>JBEBIR010000710.1:0-2268 GCA_040080315.1 Gemmatimonas sp. | reverse complement strand
GCGCAGGCGGTACCCGGGACGTCATCGCCGCCGCCGACCGCGCCGAGCGCGGCTTCGACGCCACCTGCGGCCATTCCTGCCGTCGAGCAGCGACCGGGTCTTCGGCTGGAAGCGAACCCGACTGTACGGACCTTCACGACGAGTACCGCGAAGGCCGCGGGTGTGCCAAAGCCTCTTTCAGCCAGTGCGCATCCGTCGCTCGCTGAACCGTCGACGCTTCCCGCCCCGGTCGCCACTCCAGAGAGCTCGCCGGTGATTGGACACGGGGTGCCTGGGCGCATGGTGGAGGGACATCTGGTTCGCTTCAGCGTTCCTCAGGAGGGGACGTTGCAGTTCCTTCCCGGACGTCTCGAGATCGGGGCTGGTTTGGACGCTGGGCGAGAGATTCGGTTTGTGCACGTTCCCGGACCGAATGGCTCGGAGGTAACGTTTGGGCGCAGTGACGGAGAATTGTATCGGCACATTCAACTTCGCGATCAGACGGTGAGTCGTTCACACGCGCGAATGCGATTCGCTGACGGCCACTGGTATCTGCTCAACCTGTCACAGACCAATCCCATTGTGCACAACAGCACGGTCGTCGCGAACAGCAACGAGCACGTGCTGAGCGACGGTGACCGAATCGAGATGGGTGAAGTACTTTTCACCTTCAGAAGTCGCTGATTACACCTTCCTGGACGTAGCAGGCTCGGAGATGACTGGGCGCGATGATCGACGAGTGGGGAGGGGACGAAAGTGAGGTCAGCGACCTCGAAGATGAGTACACGCTGCTGGGCGAGCTGGGTCGGGGCGGCAGCGCGGTGGTGTATCGCGCCCGGGATCGCGCCCTCTTTCGCGACGTGGCTATCAAGGTCGTGCGTCCAAAGTTCGCCTCCGGTGCCGAAGACGCGATTGCGCGACTGACGCGCGAGGCGCGCACGGTCGCACGGCTCCAGCATCCCAACATCGTCACCGTGCACGCCGTGAAGCGACTGCGCGACGGCGGACTGGCTTTGGTGATGCAGTTGGTGCCGGGGCGCACGCTGAAGCAGGCCGTGATCGATGACGGGCCGTTCGATCCGGAACGCGCGGAGCGTGTGCTGAAGGACGTCGCCGAAGCCTTGGCGTTTGCGCACTCGAAGGGGGTGGTGCATCGCGACGTGAAGCCCGAGAACATTTTCCTTGAGGCGGGGACGGGTCGGGCGTTGTTGAGTGACTTCGGCATCGCGCACTCGAGCGAGTTTGATTCGCGACTGACCATGACGGGTGCGGCGATCGGTACGCCGGCGTACATGGCGCCTGAACAGATTGATGGCGCGCCGGCCAATGCGCGCTCGGACATCTACAGTCTGGGACTGGTGGCCTGGGAGATGCTCACGGGCGAGCGTCCGTGGGAAGGCGAGGCGCTGTACAACGTGATCTTCAAGCAGAAGACGGATCACCTGACGGCGATCGACTCGCTGCGGCCCGGCGAAGTTCCGGAACGACTGCAGTACATCGTCGAGCGCATGCTGCAGAAGAAGCCGGCGGCGCGATGGGCCGGCGCTGACGGACTGATGGCCGCGCTCACGAACTGGGTGGTGCCAAGCGACTGGCGTCAGTGGGAGGAATCCCATCGCCGTCGTCGGGAGTTGGAAAAGGCGAAGCCGGTTGTGAAGACAGTGTTCGCCGATGCGGCGTCGGATGCGACCGTGCGATTCGCGCGTCCGGATCACGGCGTGGCTCGGACGCCGACTGGCAGCAGCAACGCGGTATCGACGCGCACACCAACACCGCTGGCGGTGGTGGAACTTGAAGACGACGCGCCGTCGTGGGCGTCGGTTCCGACGCGACGGTCGTACACGTGGCTCTGGGGTGTAGGCGGTGCGTTGGCCATCGTGCTCGCCGGCACCGCCTTCGCGATGTATGCCAAACGCGAAGGGCTGTTCACGTCGCGCGTGACGCCCACGTCGACGCTGGCCGATGTGGGATCGGTTGAAGTGCCGGTCGTGACACCGGTCGTGACGGATTCAGCGCGATTGGCGAGTGACCCGCGTGATTCCCTTCGCGCGGACTCGCTGCGGCGTGACTCGTTGTTGCTGGTGCAGCGCGGCGTGGACTCACTGCGTGCCGACTCGATGGCGGCCGCGGCCATGCGGAGGGCGGAGCGCAAAGCGGCGAGTGCTGCGGGCGTTGTCGCGTTACCCGCGTCGCCAGCTGCGTCACCGGAGGCGCCGCGGGTCGATGCCATTCGCGCCACGGATGATGCAAGCGTGATCGCGGCTGGCGGACGGCACAGCTGTTCACTGG
>JBEBIR010000709.1:0-2271 GCA_040080315.1 Gemmatimonas sp. | reverse complement strand
AAGACATCGACCGCAATGCGACCCAACGAGCCCGCTGGAAAGCCACCGCCCGTCAGACGCGTCCACGTGTCTCCACCGTCAACGGACTTCCACAGGCCGCTTCCCGGTCCGCCACCATTCATGCAGCAGGCCGTGCGACGTCGCTGATACGTGCTGGCGTACAGCGTGTTCGGTTCACTGAGACTTTGCGCGAGATCATTCGCGCCCGTTTCGTCGTCAACCTTCAACACCTGCTTCCACGTCTTCCCGCCATCGGTCGTCTTATACAGACCGCGATCACCGCCGGAGCCGAACAACGGTCCCGTCGCGGCAACGATCACCACGTCATTGTTGCGCGGATCGATAATTATGCGGTTGATATGCTTGGAGTTGGCCAGCCCCATCAACGCAAACGTCTTGCCGCCATCCAGCGACTTGTACACGCCGCCGCCCCACGAGGTGCTCTGCCGGTTGTTTGACTCGCCGGCACCCACCCACAGCAGGTCGGGATTCGTTTGCGATATCGCCACATCACCAATCGCAATCAACCCCTGATCCTGAAAGAGCGGTGTGAACATCGCGCCGTTGCTGGTGGTCTTCCACACACCGCCATGGGCGGTGCCCACGTAGTAGATGGCGGGGTTGGCTTCATAGACCGCCAGGTCGGCTATGCGTCCCGACATTGTGGCAGGACCGATGGAGCGGAAGTGCAGCTTCTCGAACTCCTGCGCCACGTTGTTCAGGGGCTGGGCGGCCACTGGTTGCGCGATGGCGAGGGTGAGCAGCGCCAACGACGAGAGCAACAGCGAGGATGTGGGCAGACGCGGCGATCGTGACATCTGGGCTCCGGCAGGCAGAGAGGGCGGCGGCAGGTGAAGGGTGGCGCGGCATGAATTTCGCCTCTTTCTCGCCACCCCGTAACCGTAAACGCTGAGGCCCGCATTCCCGTTGCGGTGGCGCCGCACGACGCGTCCCGCCATCATTGGTTCTCGTGCTGCACGCTGCACCTCCTGCCCTCGACACACGATCGACTCGCGCCAGCGACTGCATGCCATCCGATGAGCCTGACCTGACAACTCCGGACGCTGAACTGAGCCGAGCCTTGGGAGCGCGGTATTCGCTCCTCCGGGAAGTCGGCCGCGGCGGCGCGTCGCTGGTCTTTCTGGCGCAGGATCACAAGCACGACCGGCAGGTCGCCGTGAAAGTGCTTCGCCCGGAGCTGGCGGCCAGTCTTGGTGCCGAGCGATTCCTGCGGGAGATCGGCACGGCGGCGCGTCTGCAGCACCCGCACATCGTTCCTATTTACGACTCCGGGGACGCGGGCTCGCTGCTCTACCTCGTGATGCCGTTTGTGGAAGGTGAGTCGCTGCGCGAACGGTTGGAGCGCGAGCACCGGCTCTCGCTCGCCGAGTCGCTGCGGTTGACGCTCGAGGTGGCGGAGGCGCTCAGCTTCGCGCACAGTCGCAACATCGTGCATCGTGACGTGAAGCCAGAGAACATCCTGTTGTTCCGCGGACATGCGCTGGTCGCGGACTTTGGTATCGCGAAGCGACTGGGGCGTCATGATGACACCAGCGACGCACAACTGTCCGACGGAATGTTTACGGGCACCCCCCTGTACATGGCGCCGGAGCAGATGTTCGCGGACGCGCCCGTAGACGAGCGCGCCGATCTGTACAGTCTGGCGTCGGTGTTGTATGAACTGCTGGAAGGCACTCCACCGTACGATGGGCCAACATCGATTGCCATTCTGTCGCGCAAGACCGTGCGCGCCGCACAACCGCCGCAGCATACGCTGGAGCCACTGCCGCTGCACGTGCAGTCGGCGTTGCTGACCGCGCTCGAACGCGAGCGGGAGCAGCGTTTCGCGTCGGTCGCGGAATTCGCCGAAGCCCTGACGGCGACACCGTCGGCGCCGTTCACGGCCCGACGCAGTGGCGCGACCACCGTCACCTCCATCGCGGTGCTGCCGTTCGCGAATCGCAGCGGCGCCGACACCGACGACTATCTGGGCGACGGCATCAGTGAGGATCTCATCCACGCGCTGTCGAAGCTGCCCGGTCTGCGCGTCATTGCGCGTACGTCGGCCTTCGGATTCAAGGGACGCTCCGACGACGTGCGCGCCATCGGCACGGAACTCGGGGTCAATGCGGTCCTGAGCGGCGGCGTGCGACGAACGGGCGAACGACTTCGCATCAGCGCCGAACTCACCGAAGTGGCGGGTGGTTTTGCCCTGTGGTCGGAGCGGTTTGATCGGGACGTGAACGACGTGTTCGCCGTGCAGGACGAGAT
>JBEBIR010000080.1:0-10265 GCA_040080315.1 Gemmatimonas sp. | reverse complement strand
GCACGGCCACGCGGTCGGCATCGAACGCGCCCAGCAAGTCGTCGACGATGATCGGCAGCAACTGTTCGACACTGGTCAACCCGCCAAGTCGCTGTGCCAGCGTGACCAGCTTGGACAACCGCTGCCCGGCGACTTCAGCGAGCGCGGTTTCCCTCGACGGCACGGCGCGTTCCAGCACCACGGTCGATGCGCCGTCGAGCGCCGAGCCCACAAGCGTAGGACGACGCTCGGCCTCCGCCACCTCAAGCAGAGTAAAGGCGACCGTTCCGAACGCAATCACGTCGCCCAGCCTGGCCCGTGCCTGCGTGATACGCACGCCGTTGATCCACGTACCGTTGCGGGAATCCAGGTCGGTGATCGAGATCCCCTGCGCATCGGCGCGTACTTCGGACTGCCGCCGCGAGACGCCCGCGTCGAGAATCGGGATCTCGCACGCCAGTTCACGGCCCACCACGAGCGTGGCGCCGCGCTCCAGTTGAAAGCGGCGATCGCCCGACGTCGACACGAGAACGAATCGCACGAATCAGGGAGTGGTGGGCGTCGACACCACGGCGGCGCGCGCGGCACGCACGCGGCCGATGGCCGTCAACAAGGCACGCGCCTTGTTCTCGGTTTCCTCCCACTCACGCTCGGGCACCGAATCATGCACGATGCCGCCTCCCGCCTGAATGGACGCGACGCCATCGGCAATCACACACGTGCGTATCGTGATGGCGAGGTCCATCCGCGTGTCACCCGCGCCGATGATGCCAAGCGCGCCGGCGTACGGGCCGCGGCGCTCGGGCTCCAGGGTGTCGATGATTTCCATCGCGCGCACTTTCGGCGCGCCGGTCATCGTTCCGGCGGGAAAGACGGCGCGAAACGCATCGAGCGCACTTGAACCGTCCGACAGGTCGCCCTCAACCTGACTGACAATGTGGAAGACGTGCGAATAGCGCTCGACCGTCATGAGGTCGGTGACACGCACCGTGCCATAGCGCGCGAGTCGTCCAACATCGTTGCGACCCAGATCCACCAGCATCACATGCTCCGCGCGCTCCTTTTCATCGGCGAGCAGTTCGGATGCGAGGGCCTGATCTTCGTCGGCGGTGCGACCACGCGGACGCGTGCCGGCAATCGGACGCACGGTAATGCGCCCATCGGCCACACGCACCAGCAGCTCCGGCGAACTGCCCACCAGCTCCAGTCCGTCAAGCACCAGGTGATACATGTACGGCGATGGATTGAGTGCGCGCAGGGCGCGATAGAGCGACGTGGGACTGAAATCCAGCGGCAACTCCATGCGTCGCGCGAGCAGTACCTGAAACACGTCACCGGCCAGTATGTATTCCTTAATGCGATCGACGTCGCGCTCGAACGCCTGGCGCGAGTACCGCGACGTTGGCACGGCCGCCGGCGCCCCAACGTCGAGCGCCATCGGCTCGAGGACATCGGGGCCGTGCAGGCGTGCGATGGTGTCGTCCAGCGTGCTGATGGCGCGCCGATGCAGTTGCTCCAACAGGGCATCGTCGGCCCCGCCAGGTACCGATACGGACACAATCACGCGCGCCTGTCCGCGCCAGTTGTCAATCACCACCAACGCGTCGGTGAACACAAAGCACGCATCCGGCGCGTTCAGCGTGCGCGGTGGCGCATGCGGCAAGCGTTCGATGTGCCGTACCACATCGTAGGCAAAGAATCCGACGGCTCCGCTCCAGAAGGTCCCCAGCTCCGGTGCATCCACCGGACGCATGTCGCGCACGATGTCTCGCAGGTCGGCAATGGGGTCGATGGGCGTGCGTGCGGCGTGCCATCCGTTGTTCGGGGTCCAGTCCTCCACGACGCCGTCGCGCAGGCGCCACGCGCCCCGTGGCTCGGTTCCCAGATAGGTATACCGTGCCCACGTCTCTCCACCTGCCGGTGCCGACTCCAGCAGGAACCCGAATGGACCGCGACGCAGCTTGGCGTAGGCGGCGACCGGTGTGCACTGGTCCAGCAGACAGTCGCGCCAGACGGGCACCAATCCGCCGTCGGAAGGGCAGGTGGCAGCGCGAGCGCAAAATTCAGCGAGGGTGGTCATACTGAGTACTAAGTACTGAGTACTCAGTACTGAGCACAAGGCCACCTCGCACTGGGGCAAGCGAGACGATAGCATTGGCGTATGGGCCTACTCGACAATCGGACCACACGCATTGATGCCGGGATCGTGGATGTCGTTGTCCTTGCACCCAGCGGGGGGGCCGGATTGACGGGAGCCGCTCGCCGTGGTGCCGATCGTTGGCGCGTTCTGACACTGCGCCGCGCCGCGGGGGTTCGCTGCACGGGCGCGTGGGAACTCGTTCATGGCAGCATAGACGCGAACGAACGGCCGGCCGAGGCGGCGCGACGCGAGGTGCTCGAGGAGACCGGACTCGTGGTCGAACGCCTGTACAGCATCACGGTCAACCCGTTCTATCTGCATCAGACGGATACCGTGCAGTTGGCGATTGTGTTTGCGGCGATCGTGGCGGAAGGGTCGAACGTCGTGCTGGGCAATGAGCACGATGACGCGCGCTGGCGTTCGCCACGCGCGGCGACAACGGTGCTCGCCTGGCCGCGCGAGCACCAGGCCGTTCGCTACGCGATGCACTTGCTGCGCAATGGCGACGCGGGCGCTGTCGAGGAAGTCCTACGAGTGCCCTGATTGCACGAAGCGCTAGGGCTGGGGCTTCTTCATCGTCGCGGCGGCGCGACTGCGCACCAGCGAGCGCTCCCGTTCGATCATCATCAGTACACGCGTCCAGTCCGTCACGCTGGTGGTGCCTTCCATGGCGGCCGTGGTCGGCTGATTCACATCGATCTGGCCATCGAACACAAACAGGGCCGACTGCACCTCACGTTGGCGCAGACGGTACTCCCCGAACCCTGCGCTGAGGGGAAGCACATCCAGCGGACGAAAATCGCGCCCCGTGTTGTTGATGATGAACTCCTGGGGAGAAAAGCGAGTCTCGCCCTGCTCAAGCGCGAAGAAGCTCACATACCAGAGTGAAAACGACGGGAGTCGATTGCGTTCCTTGACCGCCCGCACGGCCTGTTCCTTGCTGAGCACCAGTTCACGCAGTGCGCGATACGAGTCGGGCGACAGCAAGCGAATGATGCGCTCATCGAGTGGAATCGCGCGCACCTGAAGGCCGGAGGATGGCGTCACCTTGAGCGCGATGTCATCCTGCCTCAGCGAACCGAATCCTGCCGGCACGAAGTTGGGGTCGAGCGTGTCGCCCGCCGCCCCCACCGGTACGACGGGCGGTACCTGCGCCGTGGCCGATCGACCGCTCGCGCAGGCGACGGTGACGACCATCGGAATCCACTGCAGACTGCGCAACGTTGCGTGCATCGCGCGCCTCATCGGTTGCGTGAGTGTGTACACCTATTCGGAAATCGCCGACGCCTTCCAGTCGGGCTGCGCCAGCAGCGACATCAACGCCTCGGCGAGTTCATCGCGCCCGCGGCCAGTCGTTGCGCTGAACGCAATGATCTGGTCGGTGTCGGCGCCAATGGCCTTCGCCAGTGCGTCCATGCGTGCGTCGATCTCGGCCGCGCGCAACTTGTCGACCTTCGTGGCTGCCAAGATAGTTGGTACCCTGAGATCCGCCAGAAAATCCAGCATCACGCGGTCATCGTCCGTGGGATCACGCCGCACATCCAGCAGCAGTACCACACCACGCAAGTGCGCGCTGTCCGACAGATACCCTTCAATCAACGGCTGCCACTCGGCCTTTCGCACCTTGGAAATACGCGCGTAGCCGTACCCGGGTAGATCGGCGAGTACGAATGTGTGGTTCACGTTGAAGAAGTGAATCTCACGCGTGCGACCCGGCGTGTTGCTGACTCTGGCGAACGATTTGCGACGCATCAGCCGGTTCAGGAGCGACGACTTGCCGACGTTCGAGCGACCCGCAAAGGCGATCTCCGGAAGCACATTCTCGGGCTTCCAGCCTTCTTTCGTCGCCATCGGACCGAGATACTCCAAGTGTCGAATGACGAGCGGATCGTTCGTCACGTGGGGCGGTCCGGGTGTTCGGCCATCGTGGTGACGGCGGTGCGACTTGCCACCACCGGTGTGCGCAGGGCGAGTGCGAGCACCTCATCCATCGTGCGAACCGGATGCCAGGTGACGGCCGCGCGCACGTCCTCGGGGAGCTCGGCGACATCCTTGACGTTGCCCTGCGGCACGATGACGTGGGCGATGTGATAGCGGTGCGCCGCGACCGCTTTCTCGCGGAGTCCGCCGATAGGCAGTACTCGTCCACGAAGCGTCACTTCACCCGTCATCGCCACATCGCCGCGAACGGGAATACCCGTGAGCGCGCTGGTAAGCGCTGTTGCAATCGCGATGCCGGCCGACGGACCGTCCTTGGGGGTCGCACCGGAGGGCAAGTGCACGTGAATATCGCGGGTGCGATGAAAGTCAGCCGCCAACCCCAGCTGCGCGGCGCGCGAGCGCACATAGCTCAATGCCGCCGCAGCCGATTCCTTGATCACGTCACCCAACGTGCCGGTCAGCTGCAAACGACCGCGCCCGGGCACCACGCTCACTTCGATTTCCAACAACTCACCGCCGACACTGGTGTAGGCCAGCCCGGACGCCACACCGACTTGGTCGATCAGTATGAGTTCGTCCGGGTCATGCGGTGCCGGACCCAGCATGCCGTGCAAGTCTTCGCGCTTGATGTGCGTCACACCGTCAATCTTGGTGACCGTCGAGGCGGCATTCAGCGACTGTCGGGAAATTTTCCGCGCCAGTCGACCCAGTCGCCGTTCAAGATCGCGAACGCCGGCTTCTTTGGTCCATCCGCGAATAATGGCCGTGAGCACATCCGGTTCCACCGACACCAACTCCGGGCTGATGCCATGCACGGTCAGTTGACGGGGGAGCAGGAACCGACGCGCGATCGCCAGCTTTTCGGGTTCGAGGTAGCCGGGAAGCCGGATGATCTCCATCCGGTCGCGCAGCGCCTCTGGAATCGCGCCGATGGTGTTCGCGGTGGTGATGAACAGGACCTGCGACAGGTCGTAGTCCACTTCCAGATAGTGATCGTTGAACGCGTGATGCTGCTCGGGATCAAGCACCTCGAGCAAGGCGGCCGCCGGATCACCACGCCAATCGCTACCAAGCTTGTCGACTTCGTCCAGCAAGATCACCGGATTCACGGTTTCCGCGCGACGCATGGCCTGCAGAATGCGGCCGGGCATCGCACCGATGTACGTGCGGCGATGCCCGCGAATTTCCGCTTCATCGCGCACACCGCCGAGTGCCATGCGGACAAAGCGACGACCAAGCGCTTGCGCGATGGAGCGTCCCAGTGATGTCTTGCCCACGCCGGGCGGTCCCACGAGACACAGGATGGGTCCGCGAATCGCTCCCACCTTTCCGAGTACGGCGATGTAGTCGAGAATGCGATCCTTCACTTCCTCGAGACCGTAATGGTCACCGTCCAAGACGCTTCGCGCGTGTTCGATATCGATCGTGTCGTCGCTGCGAGTGGTCCACGGGAGACCCAACACCCAATCGAGCCATCCCCGCGCCACGGCGGCATCGGGCGACATAGGCGACGTGCGACGGAGCTTTCGCAGCTCGCGCTGCGCGCGCAACGCAATCGGTTCGGGCAGGCCACGCTCCGTGATCTGGCGGGCCATCTCTTCGCCTTCGTCACCGTCTTCCTGGCCCAGTTCACGGTGAATCGCGCGGAGTTGCTCCTGCAGGAAGAACTCGCGCTGGTTCTGGAAGAGTGAACCGCGCACTTGTTCGTCGATCTTCCGCTCAAGCTTGAGCAACTCCAGCTCGCTGCCAAGCAATTGCACCAGGCGATCGGCCAGCACGTCCAGCGTGGGTGACTCAAGCAGTCGCTGTCGGTGCTCGATGGTGACCTGCATGTGTGCAGCGATACCGAACGCGACGCGCTCCTCGTCGTCCAGTCCTTGCAGCAGTCCCACCACCTCCGGCGGGAGCCGACGCTGCAGGCCGGCGTACTCCTCGAACAACGTCATCGCATGGCGTACCCGCGCCTGCGTGGTCTCGTTGTCGGAGTGCTCAAGCGGGAACGGCGTGACGACCGCCTCGAACAGCGGGCTGCCCTTGGTGGTGGCAAATCGCTGCACCTTCACGCGCGACATACCCTCGACCAGAATCTTGGTCGTGCCGCCCGTCAGTCTCGTCACTTGTTGCAGTCGCCCGATGACACCGATGCGATGCAGGTCGGATGCGGCCGGCGTATGCACGTCGGCCGAGCGCTGGGTGACGATCAGGAGTTCCTTTGAACCCTCTGTGGCGTCGGCGACGGCGGCCAGCGAACCCGCACGACCGATAAGCAGGGGCATGGCGACGTGGGGGAACAACACCACATCGCGCAAAGGGAGGACCGGCAGGCGCTCACGCGGGCGCTTCGTACCGGCCTTCGGGGTCTGACGAGGACTCAGGCTTCCTTCTTCTGTCGCTTGGGCGCGATTTCAAGGAGTGGTGCGCCGCCGTGCTGCACGGAGGCTTCAGTGACCCTGACTTCCACCACATCATCACGAGTTGGCAGATCGAACATCGTGTCGAGCAGTGTTTCTTCAAGAATCGCGCGCAACCCGCGCGCACCGGTGCCGCGCTTGAGCGCCTTCGCGGCGATGGCGCGCAACGCGGTTTCCTCGAATGTGATCTTCACCTCTTCGAGATCGAAGAGACGCTGGTATTGCTTGGTCAGCGCGTTCTTCGGCTCCTTGAGGATCTGCACGAGCGTATCCTCGTCGAGGGCCTCCAGCGGCACGCACACCGGCAAGCGACCCACCAACTCCGGAATGATGCCAAAGCGGAGCAAATCGTCGGGCTCCACTTCCGCGAACGGAGTCTTGACGGTGGTCTGCTTGATCGGCGTCACCTTGCCATCGCCCTTCTCGTCACCGAATCCAATCTGACGCCGGCCCGTGCGCGCTTCGATGATCTTTTCCAGGCCATCAAACGCACCACCGCAGATAAACAGGATGTCCTTCGTGTTGATCTGGATGTACTCCTGCTGCGGATGCTTGCGACCGCCCTGCGGAGGCACGCTGGCCACCGTGCCCTCGAGAATCTTGAGGAGCGCCTGCTGCACACCTTCGCCGGACACGTCGCGCGTGATGGACGGATTCTCCGACTTGCGCGCGATCTTGTCGATTTCATCGATATACACGATGCCCCGCTCGCACTCGGCGACATTGAAGTCACCCGCTTGCAGCAGACGCACCAGAATATTCTCGACGTCTTCACCAACGTATCCCGCCTCGGTGAGCGTCGTGGCATCGGCAATGGTGAACGGCACGTCAAGAATGCGAGCCAGCGTCTGCGCCAACAGCGTCTTCCCCACGCCGGTCGGGCCGATCAGCAGGATGTTCGACTTGTCCAGTTCGACATCGTCTTCGCGCGCCGAGCTGGCGGCATTGATGCGCTTGTAGTGGTTATACACGGCCACCGACAGCGCCTTCTTGGCCAATTCCTGCCCGATCACGTATTGGTCGAGGATGCCCTTGATCTCTCGCGGCGTGGGAACCTGAGTGATCGCTTCAGCGACCTCCCGTTCCTCGTCTTCCGCCAGGATCTCGTTGCAGAGCGCGATGCACTCATTGCAGATGTAGACCGACGGTCCGGAGATAAATTTCCGGACCGCGTCTTTGGACTTTCCGCAGAATGAGCAGCGCAGGTGCTTGTCGTGGGACATGTCGGTCCAAACGGGTGGCATCGGGCAGTCCGAGCAGGCTGCCCCTCTTCGTAGTTAACCCGTCCGTACAGGCAGGGTCAAGGAAACGCCGATTCCGGTCCCGGAGGTCAGGGACACGGAGCCGCTATCATCATGAGTCTCGGCAGCGGGACGGAAAATAGTAGTCTGGCAGCGCGATTCCGATACAAAAGCGGCCGGGAACCGTCCCGACCGCTCTATACCCCGCCCAGCGACCGTCGTTCAGCGGGCGGCCGTCGTGAGTTCCGCCTGATGGGAAATGACGATATCCACCAGCCCGTACACCTTGGCTTCCTCGGCTGACATGAACCGGTCGCGGTCGGTGTCTCGCTCCACCTGCTCGACCTGGCGGCCGCTGTGCTTGGCCATCAGTTCGTTCATTTTCGACCTGAGATAAAGGATCTCCCTGGCCTGAATCTCGATATCCGAGGCTGACCCGCCGCCACCATTCTGAGAGGGCTGGTGGATCATGATCCGTGAGTGCGGCAGCGCACTACGGCGGCCGGCCGCGCCAGCGCACAGCAGGAACGCGCCCATGCTGGCGGCCATACCCATGCAGGTGGTGTACACCGGCGCCTTGATGAACTGCATCGTGTCATACATCGCCAGCCCGGCCGACACACTGCCACCAGGGGAGTTGATGTACAAATGGATCGGCTTTTCCGGATTGTCTGCATCCAGAAACAGCATTTGCGCGATGATGATGTTCGCGACGTCGTCGTTGATCGGCGACCCCAGGAACACGATACGGTCCATCAACAGGCGCGAGAAGATGTCGTACGTGCGCTCGCCGCGGCTGGACCGCTCGATGATGTACGGCATGTAGATCGATGCCATGTAACGCCTCGAATGTCGTGAGTGTGTGAGGGCGAACCGCTATCAGGAAATCGGGTTGCGTTCAAGCAACCACGCAAACACCCGCTCTTCGGTGACTTCGCGTTCGATTTCCTGCAACCGGCCGGCCTTCTGGAGCTGCGCGTACACCTGTCCAGGATCCGCGTTCCGAGCTTTGGCCATCGCCTCGATGCGCGTATCCACGTCGGCGGCACTGGCCGTCAACGACTCGCGCTCAGCGAGTGTGTCGATGACCAGATCGCGACGAACTTGCTTCTCCGCCATGGGTCGGAACTCCACGGCGAAGCGCTGCTTTTCCGCATCCGGAACACCATACATCTGCATGTACCCTTCGATCAGTTGGTTGACCCAACTGTTCGGTACATCGAATGCGTTCAGCTCGACGATCTTCTCGATCAACTGGCCACGCACATCCGCGTCGGCTTCGCGCTTCGCATGTTCGGTCATGTCCACACGCACGGCGGCGCGAAGCGCGACCAGCGTGTCGAAGTCACCGACTTCGCGGGCGAAGGCGTCATCGAGCGCGGGGAGCGACTTTCGCTTGACGTCCTTCACCACCACGCGGGCGTTCTTGGTGGTGCCACGCTGCGATTCATCAGGAAAATCATCGGGCCAGCGCACCGCACGTTCGATGGTCTGCCCCGGACCCGCCTCCATGATGAGTTCCTCGATACCGGCAATGGCCTGTCCGCCGCCAAGCACCAGTCGATACTCGCGACCCTCGGGCATCGAGCCGTCTTCCTCTGCGGTCGACAGCATGACGGTGACCATGTCTCCTGGAGCCGCCTTGTCTTCCACCGGGCTCCAATCGCCTTTCTGCTCGCGAAGCTTTTCGATCTGCTCTTCGATCAGCTCGTCGGTTACCGGTGAGAGATGTCGGACAATCGACAACCCATCAATCTTCGACAGGGCAAGTTCCGGCCGGAGCTCGCAGTGCAGTTCAAACTCCAACGGCTTGCCAGGCTCAGACTTGAGGTCGTGCACATGCGGCTGGGATGCCAGCTTCAGGCTTTCCCGCTCGACGACCTCCTTGAACGCCTCGTTGATAACCAGCTCTATGGCTTCCTGGCGAATCGCGTCGGCGAACTTCTTGCGCACCATCGATGGCGGTGCCTTCCCAACCCGAAAGCCGGGCAGGCTCACCTGTGACGCGTATTTCCGGGCGGCCTGATCTTCGTATGACGCGACCGTCTCGGTCGGTACCGAGATCTGCAGACGGCGCGAAATTCCGGTCTGCTCGGTCGGAGTGATTGTGATGTTCATTGGACAAAACTAAAGCTGCGGCGGGGAGAACTGCAGTCTGTCATTTCAGTCAGCCGGTCCAATCATGTCGGCGACGATCTTACCGCTGGCGATGACCCCGGGCAGTCCCGCCCCGGGATGCGTCCCGGCCCCGCAGAAGTACAGGTTGGGAATATCCTTGCAGACGTTATGCGGCCGGAAGTATGCCGACTGCGTCAGCACCGGTTCCGGGCCGAACGCGCTGCCGAGATAGCTGTTGAGCGTCTGTTCGAAGTAACGCGGGTCGATCCGCCGTTCGGTGACCACGTGCTGTGAGAGACCGGGCAGGTAGCGCGCCTCGAGAAACGCCATGATGCGGTCGCGATACCGCTGGCCAACCGCCTCCCAGTCCACATCGCCACCCAGATGCGGTACGGGCGACAGCACGTACCAGCAATCGTGCCCCTCTGGGGCCAG
>JBEBIR010000708.1:0-2295 GCA_040080315.1 Gemmatimonas sp. | reverse complement strand
GTCCAGAGCAATGGCTCGACAGCGCCGACGCGCGCGCGGAGCACGTTGACCGACGGGATCTCGCCCAGCGTCCAGCGACCGATTCTGGCTATGCCGTCACCGCCCGTTCGTGCCGACGGCAGTTCCAACTGGCCATCGCCACTCACGAGTTCAAGATCCACGACGACGTTGGGGATCTCGCGGTAGCTGCTGTCCCTCACGTTCACGTACACGTGCACTGGCGTGCCGGCGGGCCACATGGTCAATCCCGTCGAATACAAGAACAAGTGTCGTGGCGGCCCCAGGGGCGGGAGCGGGTCAGGCGGACGCGGAGCTTCGGCTGGATTCGTTGGCGTCGCGGGCGTCTTGGGCCCGACCACTCGGTCGAGGTCATCTCGACACGCACCAACCGTCAGTGCCGCCACAACGGCAATGAGAATCCGTGGGCGCTGTCGTGTCATGGTCATCATGATGTTAACGCACGCGACGAAACTCGTGATTGATGAAACCAAGAGGCCAGTGTTCGTCGTCGCCGGCCAGCAGCAGCCGACCATCCTCGAGAGCGAGTGCCCAGCTGTCATTGAAGTAGCTCGAAATGTTCGGTGGGGTGTCAATGACCAAGCTCAGGCGCAGTCCGACGAGCGAGATCGCGCCCGTTGATCGGCCCTCAGCGCTCTGCGACACCCCGGGCGCCTGAACCGTCCATCGCAGTTCAAACCTGCCGTCACGAATGGTCAATTCGGCGGCGACCAACCGCATCACGGTATTGCCGGGATACGGCGTCGGCAACAACTCGCCATCGAAGCGTTCCAGCACGTATCGCCCGTCAGACGAGTCGGTATTCGCGCGAACAGCTTCAACACCAACCACCGCAGGCCGCGAGTTCTCAGCGCTCGCGATAAGGTGATTGACGCCTAGCGTCCCACTCAAGGTCCATCGGCCGCAGTCCGCCTCGCCGCGCGCGTCCGTGGTTGCTTCGATGCGCTCAACCGAACCGCCGCCGGTCACCTGGCAACGAATAGTTACGCCGGGCACCACCTGCCCGACGGTGGTGGTCACGCTGAAACGCCAGAGTGGGGTCACCTCACCCGATGGCCACACGCGCAGGGGCCCTCCTCCCAGCGGACTGATCACCTGCGCGGTCAGTAGTGGTGGCGCGGCGGGCGGCGGCAGAGGACTGAGCAGCGTCCGCTCACACGCCACCGACGCCAGGATCACCGCGAGTGCAGACCACGATCCGATTCGCGCGCAAAGGGTTTGGAACCGCACGTGATCCCTCCAGAGCCAGAATACTTCCATCGTGAATTGCGAACGCAGAAAATCTACAGGCGAGGCGTCTACTGATTGTCTAGACGATTTGCAGACGCCATCCGACTAGCCTCGGTGCGCGGCAGCATGACGTATGCTGCGCGCCGTGTACAACTCGTCCGAGGCTCCCAGCATGCAGAGAAACGCGCGCCCCCATGTATCGCTCAGCTCGTCCGCGGCTGCCGCGTTACTGCTCGTCATCGCCTGCAGTACCAGCGACTCGCCCGTATCTCCGGCTGACGAACTGATTCCCATGTGTGTGCGCTCCGGCTCCGCCGACGCGATGGTGCAGGTCCCCGCGTCGCACGTTGCCGAGTATCGGCGCCAGGGAGCCTATGTCACCCGGTTGTTGGTCGCGAAGCAGACGGCCGTGAATTCCGACAGCGTGCATTTCGCACGGATTGGAGACGCGCTCGCAGTCGCCCGTGCGGGACGACTCGCTCGCGGTGAGCAGGTTTCAGCGCTCTGTCCCATCACCATTTCCGTTGGTGCTGGTGTGTATCGTGGTGACGTCCGGGACAATGCTGACGTGTCGCTGGAACGATTCCCCTTGGTGATTGATGTTCCGGCAATCGAACTGCGCGGTGCGTTCACGATGCAGTTGGACACACGCGGCCGCGCCGTCGGCACCAGCACCGATGGACACGCGACAACACTCCAACCCGTCAGTCCGCTGGCGATCGAGGGCGGTGCATCATCGCAAACGGGCGCGTCGACACCACTGATCATTGTGAATGGTCATCCGCACGGCTCTGCGGGTTCCGGCGCGGTGGTCGAAGGTTTTGTGTTTCAATCGGGTCATGTGGGCGTCGATACCCTGGCCGGCGGCCAGGGCGTGTCGTCAATGCGCGTCGACGGCCTGGTGATTCGCGGGAATCGTTTCGAGGCCGGATTCTCTGAAGCGATTGACCTTCGTGCGAGCAGTGCGACGGTCGTGGCGAATCACTTGGGCGGGAGTGCCGGCACCTGCGACATCTGCGTGGCGGGCCCGGGAGTCTATCGCGTAGC
>JBEBIR010000707.1:0-2299 GCA_040080315.1 Gemmatimonas sp. | reverse complement strand
GTCTTGATTTCCACCACGAATCGTTCGGCGCCAAGCACGGCGGCGAGTTCGGGCTTGAGCACCTTGATCGCGACTTTGCGATCGTGCTTGAGGTCGTGCGCGAGGTACACCGTCGCCATGCCGCCCGCGCCGAGTTCGCGCTCGATGCGGTAGCGGCCGGCGAGGGCGGCGGAGAGGCGTTCGGTCTGTGTATTCATGGTTGACGATTTGTGCTGCGCCGTTTGAGCTCTGTGAACCAGTGCTGCACGACGATGTACCGCGATGCGGGCGCGCCGGACGCGCCATTCGCCGGAATGGGCGTCACGTCGGGAAGTGTCACCACGAACCGCGTGCCGTCGGGGTGAAGGTCCCAGTTTCTCGTCGAACCCGCCACGGCGAGTGACAACACAAACTCCGGCGCTCGAACAACAACCGCCGGCGTCCGCTCAACACGCACGCGAAATAGTGAGTCGCCGGCAACGGCAATGCTCTTCCAGAAGTACACGTACTTCCCATCTCGCGACCATCGCGCGCTCTGACCACCAGACGACGACACCTGCCACTTGCCTTTCGGATCCGGAAAGTCGCGAATCCAGATGTCGTTGTTGCCGGACTCGCCCGAGGTGAACGCCGCGAGTGTGCCATCGGGAGAGACGCGCCCATCTTGTTCATTCCACGTCCCGTCGAGATACGCCTTTGGTGTTCCGTTGCCCGCTAGCGCAAAGGTGAAGAGGTCGCGCGCCGGCATGGTCCCTGCCGTGGTGAAGAGGATTGTGTCGCCGGCAAGCCAGGCGTCGGCACTCTGCCGTCTGGGCCGCGACAGCACCCGCTGTTCGCTGCCGCTATTATCGGCCGGCTTGACGAACAGGTCGGCGTTGGAGGAGTCCACGACCCTGCTGAACAGCAGCCGCTTCCCATCGGGCGACCACAGCGGTTCGGTATTGTCGCCGTCGAACGTGAGCCGCGTGTCGGTCGCGGTGGCAATGTCAAACGTGTGGACGTCGCGGTCGGTCCCGCCTCTGGCATACACATCGTACGCGATCGTCCGTCCATTTGGCGCAAAGCGCGGCGCGTCCCGTCTGGCCGCGGGAAGTGGCAGTGCCTGAATGGTTCCCTTGAAATCCACAATCGCGAGGCGATTCGGCACCTGGCTGCCGGTGTTGAGCCTCGGCAGGCCTTCGTGATACACCAGCGTCCCGCCTCGCGAGACGGAGAATCCGCGCTGCCCAATCGCTGCCGCGACGCGGTCCTGCACCGCGACGGCTGTACCGGTGAGCTTGTGGCTTGAGAGACTAAAGGGCACGGCGAACAGGCCGCCCGTCTCGGCGTTGTACAGCAAGTGCCCGGTCTCAGTGAAGAAGGGATGCACCGCATTTGGTACGAGCTGGGTAACCGAGTCGGTGGCAAAGGTGAGAACCGACACGCCCCCGCCACGCGAAAACAGAACGCCCGAGCCGTCAGGCAAGAGAAACCCGTGGCGTCCCGCTCCTTCAGTCTTGGCGAGGAACTCCGGCACGCCCCCTGCTGCCGCGATGCGGTACAGCCCCTTGGGACCCCCGGAATACACGATGTACTCATTCGTGCCCCAATGCAGATACGAGCCAGGCATCGCATCGAGTCGGTGCAGCGACGTGATCTGACCACCCGCCAACTCGAGCCGTATCAATACGCCATCGCCTTGTCCGCGTCGAAATGCAATCGATTTGCCGTCGGGCGAAAACGTGGGCGATGCGTTCGCGCCTTCCGTGCCGGGGACTTTCCGGAAGTCTGGTTCGCCGTCGAGATGGCGCAAGTAGACCGTCGGCTGCTCGGCGCCCACGACGCCAACGAATGCCAGCATCGAACCGTCAGGAGAAATGACGACATCGCTGCTCTGCAGCACGGCGGGTGCGCCGAGTACGAGATCGAGACGCGTGACAGGCGGCGGTGGTGGTTGTCGCGTCGCCAACCATCCCGCCACGGCAAGCGTGACGACAAATGCAGCCGCAAGCGGAACCGCCATGCGCTGCTTCCATTGCGCACTACCCGCGACGAACTGAGCGCCTGTCGATGTCGGCAACGTGAAAAACGGATTCTTCAGTGCCTCAGCGAACTTGGCGGCCGTCTCGAAGCGATCAGCGGGAAGTTTCTCAAGCGCCCTCATGATCGCGGCCGCGACATTCGGGGGCACCGACTTGCGCAATGTCGTCACCAACGGTGGCGATTCGGCGATGATCTTCATAATGATCTGCTGCGCGGAGCCGCCGAGGTGTGGCGGTTGTCCGGCCAGCATCTCGTACAGCACGCTACCCAGCGAGTACACGTCGCTGCGCGCGCTGAT
>JBEBIR010000706.1:0-2299 GCA_040080315.1 Gemmatimonas sp. | reverse complement strand
ATGTCAAGGTCGCCGACATCTCCCCCGCCAATCTGCGCGGTGTCGTGAAGCCTGGCGAATACCACGTAAATGTCGCGTGGCGAATGGCAAGGAACGGGCCGGTCTACGAAGCGAGCGCGGGCACCATCGTAGTGCCCTGACGATGAGGCGGTGAGCAACAGCAGGTCGTGAGCGCGGGAGGGGTGAGCAGCGAGGGCAGTACTACCCTCACCGCTCACCCCTCCCGCGCTCACGACCTGCTGTTGCTCACCACCTCAACACCTCAGTTCCGAATCTCCGCATTGCCCCTGTAGTAGTCACCCAGCAGATGCTCGGCGAAATACTCCATCAGCATCCGCTGATTGTACGGTCCCGTGTCGCGATACCCGTGCGGCTGCCCCGGATAGATGAACAAATCAAAGCGCTTGTTCGCCTTGATGAGCGCGTTCACCAGACGAATCGTGCCGCCCGGGTGGACGTTGTTGTCCAGATCACCGGTGGTGAGCGCCAGATTGCCCTTCAGGTTGCCCGCCAGTTCGTCGTTGGTTGGCACCTTGATGTCGAAGCGCACATCACTGCCAGCCGTGTCAACGGCCGCGGTCTGACCGTTCGACGTACCGCCCGCTGCACCCGGTCCGCCACGGCGTCCCGCCGCACCGGCCGCGCGTGTGTTGCCACCGCGTGCGGTGTCACCCTTGGCGATCACCTTCACGCCGTGATTCCACTCGCTCCAATTCTGGTTGTAGATGTTGTTGTCGTGGTTGCCTGATTCGGACCAGCCCACCTTGAAGAACTCGTTGTACGGCGGGAGCAACATGGCCGCGGCCGTGAGAAATCCGCCGCCCGAGTGCCCGTAAATGCCCACTCGGTTCAGGTCGATATAGGAATGACGTGCCGCCAGTTGTTCGATCGCCGACTTTTTGTCAGCCAGGGCATAGTCACGCATGTTGAAGTAGCCGTACCGATGATACGCCAGCGAGCGCAACGGCGATCCGCCGCGATGCCCAACCTCAATGACGATCATACCGAGCTGCGCCAACTGCATTTGATTCCCGCCCACCGAGAATCCGGTGGTGACCGCTTCGGTCTGCGGACCGGGATACACGTAGGCGACGAGCGGATAGCGTTTGGTCGAGTCGAAATCGAACGGCTTCCAAATATTGCCGAACAGTTCGGTCACGCCGTCGGCCGCCTTCACCGAGAACGGCTCGGCGGTGCGGAATCCCAACTCCTTGAGCTTTGACAAGTCCATCTCTTCGAGCGTCGAGATCACCTTGCCGGTGAGTGCGTCACGCAACACCGACTTGGGTGGCAAGTCCATGCGCGAATACGTGTCGTAGACGTATCGCTTGGTCGGTGACACGGTCGAATTGTGCGAGGCATCGCCGGGATCGACGATCGTGAGTCCGCTGCCGTTGCCATTGACCCGATATGTGTGCCGCTGATACAACTGCTCGCCCGGCTCGCGTCCTTCACCCATGACCCATACCGTTCCGGTGGCGGAGTCGATCTTGGCCACGTTCTCCACGTTCCACGTGCCGGTCGTGAGCGGATATTTCTCCCCGCCGTCGAAACCATACACGTAGTACATGCCCCAACCCGTCTTCTGCGACCACCAGAGGAAATCGCCACCTTTCTTGAGATAGCGCAGCGGCTTGGGCTCGAGCGCCGCGTTCTCGATGGCGTCGGTGACCAGCGTCTTGATCGCGCCAGACGCGATGTCGACTTCGATCACGTCAACCGTTCGCTGCGGCCGGTCACGACGCAACAGCCGAACCTTGTCACCGCTCACGGGCCAGTGAATGTCCGAGATGGTCTGGTCTTTCCACTTGGCGACGTTGAGCGCCTTCACCGCTTTCTCGCCGCGGCGATAAATCCAGAGTTCACTTTGCGTGACGTTCTCTTCGCCCGGCATCGTGTACTTGTAGTGCAGCAACACGGGACGCGGCTGTGCAAGCACGTTGACCAGGTACAGATCCTTCACCTTTCGCTGGTCGCGACGCACGATCGAGAACGCCTTCGAATCGGGTGACCAGGTGACGGCCGCGCGCACACGCATGTCGCGCGCGTTCCCTCCCTGCTCCTGCGTCTCCGTGTTCTCGCCGTCGTCCTGCTGCTGTCCGCCACCGCCACCGAGTGCGTTCAACTGGCGTCGATTCTCGGTCGTATCGCGGGCCCCAAACGAATAATCCAGGGCACCATCGCTGGTGATCTTGAGGGTATCGGGCTTGCCAACTTCCACCAGGAACAGGTTGTGCTCGCGCGCGAACACAAATGCCGTGCTGTCCGGCGAGAAATTGCGCGGATCGGCCGCGACACC
>JBEBIR010000705.1:0-2299 GCA_040080315.1 Gemmatimonas sp. | reverse complement strand
CGGTACGCGTGGGCGCTATCAAGTAGGGATCACACACCATGAAACGCATTCGGCGCGCGCACCTCGCTGCCTTGGGACTGCTGCTGGTGGCGGGAGGGTTGAGCACGCGCAGCGCGTGGTCTGCCCAGCCCCGGGAGGGATCGTGGGAATGGGATCTTCCCGTCGGCTTCCCCGTACCCAAGGTCCCGGCCGACAACCCCATGACCGCCAGCAAAGTGGAATTGGGTCGTCACCTGTTTTACGACACGCGTTTGTCGGGCAACGGCACGTTCAGTTGTGCTTCTTGCCACGATCAACGTCGTGCGTTCACTGATGCGCGAGCGCACGCCGTCGGCTCGACGGGGCAAGTCCATCCACGCGGCAGCATGTCCTTGGCGAACGTGGCGTACAGTCCGGCGTTGACGTGGTCGAATCCGCTCATGAAATCGCTTGAGCAACAGGCCATCGTGCCGATGTTTGGTGAGGACCCGGTGGAGATGGGACTGAGCGGTCAGGAGCGCGCGCTCATCGAGCGCCTGAGCGCCGTGCCGCGCTACCAGACGATGTTTGCGGCGGCGTTTCCCGGTGGTGGTGAAGAGGCTTCACTTGATCGCATCGTCAAGGCGATCAGTGCGTTCGAACGCACGTTGATTTCGGGGCGGTCGCCGTACGATGCCTTCAAGGCCGGTAAGCAGACGGCGATCAGCTCCGCGGCCAAGCGTGGCGAAGCGTTGTTCTTCGCCGAAAAGACCGAGTGCTTTCATTGCCACGGTGGATTCAACTTCACCGGCACGGCCGACTACGAGGGCAAGGGGTTCCCCGAGGTGGAGTTCCACAACACCGCGCTCTACAACGTCGACGGGAAGGGCGCGTATCCTGCACCGAACACGGGGGTACATGCCATTACCGACGATCCCGAGGACATGGGACGCTTCAAGGCACCGTCGCTGCGCAATGTCGCCGTCACGGCGCCGTACATGCATGACGGCAGCATCGCCACCCTTGAAGGCGTGCTGGCGCATTACAACGAAGGCGGGCGGACCATTGCCCGGGGACCCAACGCCGGCGTCGGCGCGACGAACCCCCATCGGAGTGAATTCATGAAGCGCATTGGATTCACGCCGCGTGAAACGCAGGACATGCTGGCGTTCCTTCGCTCGCTTACCGATAGCACGTTTCTCACCGATCCAAAATTCTCCAACCCTTGGACTTCCCGATGACTCTTTCCACTTCACCGCTGCGCGTCCGCCGTATTGCCTCGCGTGTTGCCTTCGTCGCGTTGGTTTCAGCGGCGCTCGGCGCTGCAGGCGCCACACCGAGTGCGGCACTGCGTCACCTGAAGTTCCTCAGGTCGTCACCAATGGGTGATTCGACGGTGGTCAAGTCACCCGATGCGATCCGCCTGTGGTTGAGCGAGCCGGTGGAATTGCCGACCGCCAAGATCGAACTGGCCACCGATGTCGGCGTGCCAGTGGCACTTGCCAAGATCACGCGCGACACGACGAAGAACGCACCGTTGGTGTCGGTCATACCGACGCCGTTGGCGAATGGCGCCTACAAAGTTACGTGGAAGGCGATGTCGAAGGACGGCCACGTCGTGAACGGTGTCATTCCCTTCAAGGTCGCCGCCGGCAAGTGAGACCGGCTCAGGGGAGGATCTCGGTGCACCTGAGGCGGCTGCTCGGACTTGGCTGTGCGCTCGCCTGTCTCGGGTTCGCACCGGCGCATGCACTCGCACAGTCGCGCGCCACGGCATCACCGCTGGTTGTTGATTTCGATGCCGCCATGCGCGGGTTGGGATTTGCTCCGAACACGACGGACTCCAACCTCGATGCCAACAACGGTCCCAACGGGATTCCCGATGCGGACGAGTTGGCGGTGCTTGCCGCCATTCTCGCCAACCCATCACTCGACCTGAGCGCGTCTGGCGGCGTGACGCATCGCGCGGTGCGCGACGCGTTTGTCCAGGCGCGCGCCTCCGCTTCGATGGATCTCGCGCAATTGGTGAGCCGCTATCCCACCGCCGTTGATGTGACGGCCGGATACGCGATGCTCGGTGCTGGATCGTTTGCGGCGTACAACGACATGTCAGCGGCCTTCGGTGCGCCACTCAAGAGCGACTACTCGCGCGCGCTCACCCTCACGCGCTTTCTCGCGCATGACGGTGACGCCGATGGCGATGGTGTGTCCAATCTCGTCGAATATCGCGCACAGCAGGCTGGCGGCCGGGCCGCCTACGTGCGCGCCATCGGCGACATGACGGCCTCGATGAGCCAGCGCGGCGGCGATCCGATCAGCGCCATGACGGCCCTGCTCACCT
>JBEBIR010000079.1:0-10385 GCA_040080315.1 Gemmatimonas sp. | reverse complement strand
ACGCGGAGCCTCGCGGAGATCGCGGAGCAAAACCAAAGACGTTTTTGTTGTTGTGCTCCGTGTTCTCCGCGAAGCTCCGCGTACTCCGCGAGAACCACTCTGCGCCCTCGCTGTTCAACTCTCTCTCGCTCTCTCTCCCTCTGTCTCTCTCCCTCTCTCTCTCCCCGTCCGTCCCGGTCCATCTCGCTCCGCTCAACCGCGCCCCACGATAGCCTCTGAGCCGATCGAGACCTTCACCCAATCCCCGCCAAGCGTACCATTTCATCGCAGGCCGCAGCTAACTCCATTGTCTGTAGCCGGTTACCTTTGTCGAATGTCCGAATCCATCGAACCCAAAGCGTACAATCCGCGCGCTGTTGAAGCCCACTGGCAGAGCCTTTGGGCGGCCCGCGGCACCAATAACGTGGACCTCGACGGCGCCGAAAATCCGTTCTATGCGCTGATGATGTTTCCGTACCCGTCGGCCGAAGGCCTGCACGTGGGCAACCTCTTTGCGTTCACCGGCAGTGACATTTCGGCGCGGTTTCACCGCCTGATGGGTCACCAGGTGTTCCAACCCCTCGGCTACGACGCGTTTGGCATTCACTCGGAGAACTACGCGCTCAAGATCGGTGCGCATCCGATGGAGCTGACGCCGAAAAATGTCGCGAATTTCCAGCGACAGTTGGAGCGCGCGGGCCTGATGATCGATTGGCGGAGCAAAGTCGACACGTCACGCCCTGACTACTACAAGTGGACCCAGTGGGTCTTTCTGCAGCTCTACCAGCAGGGGCTGGCGTACAAGAAAGCGGCGGCGGTCAACTGGTGCCCGACCGACAAGACGGTCCTGGCGAACGAACAGGTCGAGAACGGGCTCTGCGAGCGCTGCGGCACGGCCGTCGAGCAACGGGTGTTGGAGCAGTGGTTCTTCCGGATCTCAGCGTACGCCGAGCGTTTGCTCGGCAATCTCGATGTCCTTGACTGGTCGTCCATTACCAAGCAGGCCCAGCGCAATTGGATCGGCCGATCGGAGGGTGCGGAACTGGTGTTTCGGGTGGCCGCTTCCGACACGTCGGTGCGTGTCTTCACCACGCGCGCGGACACGATCTACGGTGCGACCTACCTCGTGCTCGCCCCGGAGCATCCGCTCGTCGCGGCAGTCACCAGCGACGCGCAACGCAGCAGCGTGCAGGCGTATCAAGAGGCGACGCGCAAGCAGGATCTCATCGCGCGAAAGAGTTCACGCGAGAAGACGGGCGTCTTCACGGGAGCGTTTGCGGTCAATCCGGCCACGGGAGCTGACATTCCCGTCTGGATCGCCGACTACGTGCTCATGGAGTACGGGACAGGCGCGATCATGGCTGTTCCCGGTCATGACGAGCGTGACTTCGAGTTCGCGCGTGTCTTTCAGTTGCCCATCGTGCGCGTGGTCGCCGCACCAGGCGACGATGCGTCGACGCCGTTGGGCGACGCGGCGTATACCGACGATATCGGTGGGCATCTTGTCAACTCCGGCGTGTTCGAAGGCCTGTCGGTGTCGGACGCGAAGTCGCGTGTTACCGCGTGGTTGGCCGAGCATGGACACGCGACGGCGGTGGTGAATTATCGCCTGCACGACTGGTGCATATCGCGTCAACGGTATTGGGGACCGCCCATCCCCATCATCTATTGCGACCACTGCGGCACGGTGCCGGTCCCGGTGTCGCAACTGCCTGTCGAGCTGCCGTTCATTCCGGACTTCAAACCCGATGACTCGGGTATTTCACCGCTCGCGCGCCACGAGGAATGGTATCGCGTGCCGTGTCCGACGTGCGGCGCGATGGCTCGCCGCGAGACCGATGTGTCCGACACGTTCCTCGACAGCGCGTGGTACTTCCTGCGTTACCCGAGTGCGACGCGCCACGATGTGCCGTTCGATGCGACACGCACGAAGGCCTGGTTGCCGGTGGACTCGTATATCGGCGGGAATGAGCACGCCGTGCTGCACCTGTTGTACTCGCGTTTCATCACCATGGTGCTGAAAGACGCCGGCCACATCGATTTCGAGGAACCGTTCACGCGATTTCGCGCGCACGGCATGATCATTCGCGAAGGCGCGAAGATGTCGAAGTCCAAGGGCAATGTCATCAATCCCGACGCGTACATGGAAGAGTGGGGTGCGGACGCCTTTCGCATGTACCTCATGTTTCTCGGGCCGTACGAGGAAGGCGGTGATTTCCGCGATCAGGGGATCAGTGGTGTCAAGCGTTTTCTCGATCGTCTCTGGTCCTCGGTGCGCGATGCCGCGTCGGACGGTGCACCGGATCCGGCCGTCATGCGGCAATTGCACCGCACGATCAGGAAGGTGGGTGAGGATACGGCGAACCTCGCCTACAACACCGCGATCGCCGCGATGATGGAGTACATCAATCACGTGCGGCGCGGTGATCGTGTGCCACACCGCGCGGAAGTGCTGCCACTGGTGCAGCTCGCGGCTCCATTCGCCCCGCATCTGGCGGAAGAATGCTGGGCAACACTGGGCGGGACCTCGAGTGTGTTCGACAGCGGGTGGCCCGCCTTTGACGCAGCGCTGCTGGTCGAGGACGAAGTCGATCTGGTCGTGCAGGTGAACGGCAAGGTGCGCGGCAAGGTGCGTGTGGCGGTGGACATCGCGCAGGATGACGCGCTCACGAAGGCGCTTGCCGACGCGGCGATTGCCAAATTTGTCACGACGCCGGTGAAGAAAGTGATCTTCGTGCCCAAGCGACTGCTTAACATCGTCGTGGGGTGAGTGGATCAGGAGGCCTCCCGCGCGCGCTTGGCACGGTGTCGCTCGCTGCCGTGATGTTTTTCAACGTCTCCGGCGGCGCGTTCACGATGGAGGGCCTGGTGGCCTCGGTGGGTCCGGGCATGTCGTTGCTGCTGCTCGTGCTCGTGCCGCTGCTGTGGAGTATTCCCGAGACTTTGCTTGTGGCCGAGCTGGCGAGCATGCTGCCGGAGGAAGGCGGCTACTATCGCTGGGTGCGACGTGCATTCGGACCGTTCTGGGCATTTCAGAACGGCTGGATCACTTGGTGCTATTCGCTGGTCGACATGGCGATCTACCCGGTGTTGTTCAACCAGTATCTGGCGTTCTTTTTTCCGGAACTGTCGTCAACGACGCAGTGGATCATTGCGCTGCTGATGATCTGGGGCGCGACGTTCATCAACCTTCGCGGTGCCGCGCGTGTGGGTCAGGTGTCGGTGTTCGCCGCGGTACTGGTGCTGGGCACATTCCTCGCGATGACCATTGCCGCGTTGCCGCAGATGACCCATGTGCCGTGGACTCCGTTCACGCGCACTGGTGATGCGCCGTGGGGCGCCATGGGCGTGGGATTGTCCACCGTGCTCTGGAACTACATCGGATGGGACAACGCCAGCACCGTGGGCGAGGAAATCCGCGACGCGTCACGCACCTATCCTCGCGCACTCGCGCTGACGCTTGCGGTGGTGATGTGCGCGTACTTGCTGCCGCTGCTGGCCACGCTGTCAGCCACCGATTGGACGACGTGGCGTGACGGCGGTTGGCCGGCGATTGCACTCGCCAGTGGTGGCGGGGCGGGACCGATCCTGGCCTCGCTGGTGGGCGCTGCCGGCATCGTGAGTGCGATCGCGCTGTTCAATGCACTGCTCATGGCGTACTCACGGGTTCCACTGGCGATGGCGCGCGACGGGCTATTGCCGGCGGGACTTGCCGTACTCGACGCGCGGGGCAACCCCTCTCGTGCCGTGTTGCTCTCCGCCGTGTGCTATTCGCTCTTCGCACTCCTGCCGTTTGGACAACTGGTTGTGGCCGATGTGCTGCTGTACTCGTTGGCGCTGGCGCTGGAGTACGCCGCATTGATTCGCTTGCGCATTCATGAACCGGAACTGCGCGGCGCATTTCGCATTCCTGTGGGGATGACCGGCATTGGGATCCTGGTGGCGATTCCGAGCGGGATTCTGTTGCTGACGGTGGCGCTCAGTCTTGCCGATGGTGAGTACGGCACGCCCGCCGTGCTCGCGGCGTTGGCGGCGACCGCATTGGGACCGGTGATCTACCGGCTTGGACGGCTGGGACGAGTGGCGCAGTAAACCGTCGACGACGGTGCTCGTGTCGCATGACCGTCCCACTCCAACACGAGACCACCATGCAAACCATCGTTGCCCGCGCCGCACTTTTCGCGACGGCGCTCTCCGCCACATCGCTGCAGGTTGTACACGCGCAGGACACCAAGTCCAAAGAACGCTCGACGCCTGGAATTCGCATCGAGCCGGGCCGAGCGTCGGTGATCTGGACCTCCTCTGCCGATCGCGCCGTGCTCGGCGTCACGATGAGCAGCAGTTCGCGAGTTGACACGGCTGGCGTCCGCATCGATGACGTCGACACCAATGGTCCGGCCGCGAAGGCCGGGTTGAAGGCCGGTGACGTGATCACTGAGATCAATGGAGTCAGCCTGCTCGTCACCGCCGCGGATGCGGCGGACCTTGCGCTCGCCGGCGTGCCGCAGCGACGACTGCAACGCGCGATGGCGAAGGCAAAGCCGGGCGACGAGGTCGAGTTGCGTGTGCGCTCGTCCGGCAACAGCCGATCGGTGAAGGTGAGGACGGTGTCGGCGGCCGATCTTGACGGCTCGCGCGCCAGCGCTGTCTCGCGCGCCCGCACCGATGATCGGGATCAGCACGGCGCGATCGGTGTGTCCATCGGCGGCTCGGGCACGGTTCGCGATACGCTTGGTCTTTTCGTTTCTTCGGTCGTTGCCGGCGGTCCGGCGGAGAAGGCCGGGGTTATCGAAGGCGAGCGGATCGCCGCCGTCAACGGCGTCGATGTGCGGGTGCCCAAGGAGGACGTCGAGGACATGACTTCGGCATCGGCGCGCGTCAACCGATTCGTTCGGGAAGTGCAGAAGACCGCGCCGGGAGGGAGCGTCAGCCTGCGCGTGTACAGCAATGGGCGGTACCGCGACGTCTCGTTGAAAGCGGTCAAATCGTCCGAACTCCCGTCCAGCGGATGGGAGATGTCTGCGGGCGACGGTGGTGTTCGGATTATTCGGGGTGGTACAGGGGTGCCGCAGGGCTTGGAACGTATGCCTCAAGTCTGGACGGTTCCGCCGGGAGCGTCGTTTCCGCGCCAGTTTCAGGGCCGGATACGCCTCAATGGCGAGGAACTTGATCTGAACAGCGATGCCCTCGATGGCATGATGAAGCGCCTTCGCGAGCGGATGGAGGAAAGCGGCGTGAGGGTTCGAGGCTCACGGGCGGGCGAGTAGCGAGACGGGGGCCGGAGAAGCGAGACGGGGGACGGGAAACGTCCAACGCATTCGCGCTTGGCAGCGTAAACTTGGGGAGCGTCCTAGTGACGCGCCCCTTGGTGCGCCGCCTCTTTGGCGGAGCTTGGCCGATCACGGCGCCCCTTCGTATTCCGCCGTTCGCCCCTGGGAATGCACGCCATTGTTTTTGGGTCGCGCCTCGCGCGCCCTTCGTCGCTTAGAAGTCTTCGCGCTGGACTCCCGCTGGCCATGTCGCTCGTGGTCATCCAAGCCTGCAAGGAAACCGCGCGTCCGCAGCGTCCTTCGCCCGTGGTCTCAACCAAGACCGCGACTCGTGGCCCGTTGCCGTATGTCGTGATCGCCAACGGCGAAGTTGAAGCCAATCGAACCGTTGCCGTTCAGTCGCTCGTCTCCGGCATGCTGACCAATGTCGCGATTGCCGAAGGCGACGAAGTCCGTCAGGGGCAGACGCTGTTTCAGGTTGATTCGCGTCCGTTCAGGGCGGAACTCGATCGGGTGCAGGGAACACTTGCCCGCGACGAAGCTCAGTTGACGCGTGCGCGGTCGGACTCCACGCGCTTCTCGCTATTGGCGAAAGACGGCTACATCACGCGGCAGCAGCTCGATCAGGCGTTCACCGATGTGGCGTCTCTCGTGGCCACCGTGAGCGCGGATCGCGCGGCCCTGCAGCGTGCGCAGCTTGATCTCGACAACACCTCCATTCGCGCGCCGATTGGTGGTCGTACGGGACAGTTGGCAATCAAGGCGGGCAATCTGGTTCGTGCGCAGGCTGATCCACCTTTGGTGACGATCAACGAACTGCGCCCGGTGCTGGTGCGCTTCAGCGTTCCGGAGCGGGACTTCGTTGAAATGCGCAATCGCGCCGGACTCGACAAGCCGCTCAGCGTGACGGTTCGCCCCAATGTTGGCGACAGCACCAACTGGACGACTGGTACGCTGTCGTTCATCAACAACGTCGTTGATCGGTCGACGGGGTCGGTGCTGCTGAAGGCGCGCGTGGCCAACGACGATCGCAATCTGTGGCCGGGGCAATTCGTGACGATCGGGCTCGAGCTGTCTGTCGACAGTAACGCGGTGACGATTCCTGCCGAAGCGGTAGTGACCACCGCCGCCGGGTCGTTCGTGTATGTCGTCGACAATGGCACCGCGAAGCGCGTTGGTGTGAAGGTGGGTCGGCAATCGGGTACGGCCGTGAAGCTGGACAGCGGATTGGTGGGTGGAGAACAGGTGATCGTCGAGGGACAGACCAAGCTTTCGGATGGGGCAAAGATTGAACTGCGCTCCGCGACACCACCAGCCGGTCGTTCCGGCAGTGGGCGATCGGGCAGCGGACGAACCGGCGGTAGCGGACGAGGAGGAAACACGCCGTGAACATGAGTGAAATCTGGATCAAGCGGCCGATCATGACCTCACTGGTCATGGTCTGCATCCTCGTCTTCGGCATCATCGCGTATCGCGGATTGCCGGTCAGCGATCTGCCCACGATCGACTATCCCACCATCACGGTCAACGCGTCGCTGCCGGGCGCGAGTCCGGAGGTCATGGCGACGTCTGTGGCCACGCCGTTGGAGCAGTCGTTCTCGACCATCTCGGGCATCGACAACATCACGTCGTCGAGTTCACAGGGCAGCACCAACGTCACGCTGCAGTTCAATCTCTCGCGTGATATCGACAAGGCCGCGGCCGACGTGCAGTCGGCGATCTCCAAGACGCTCCGGCAACTGCCGCAGGGCATCAATCCGCCGTCGTATAACAAGGCGAACGCGGCCGACCAGCCTATTGCGATGTACAGCTTCAGTACGGATCAGATGACCCGCACGGAGCTGAACGAATACGTCGAGACATTCGTCGGCCAACGACTGTCGACGGTCTCGGGCGTGGCGCAGGTGCAGGTGTTCGGCTCGGCCAAGTACGCCGTGCGCATCCAGCTTGACCCCGGGGCGCTGGTCGCGCGCGGCATCGGCATCGACGAAGTGCAGCAGGCCGTGCAGGCCGGCAATTCGAACCTTCCCGGTGGCGTGCTGATGGGTCCCAATCAGTCGTTCACTGTGCAGGCCAGTGGGCAGCTCAAGACGGCGACGCAATATCGGGCACTGGTGGTGGCCTATCGCGACAACGCGCCGGTGCGCCTGGGCGACCTGGGCAACGTGCTGGATGATGTGCAGAACCAGCGCACCTTCAGTGAACTGAATGGTCGCGGCAACATTTCCCTCGCGATCATTCGGCAGCCGGGCGTCAATACTGTTGAAGTATCGGAAGGCGTGCGTGAAGAGCTTGAGCTGATCAAGCCGCAGCTGCCGGAAGGCATTCGCGTCGAAAAGATCTACGACAAGGCCGATTCGATCGAGGAGTCGGTGAACGACGTGAAAATCACCATGATCATCACGCTCTGTCTGGTGGTGATGGTGATCTTCCTGTTCCTGCGCAATGTGCGCGCCACCGTCATCCCGTCTCTGGCGTTGCCGTTCTCGCTGATCGGCACGTGCTGCGTGATGTGGGCACTTGATTTCAGCCTCGACAATTTGTCGCTGATGGCGCTGACGCTGGCGGTCGGCTTCGTCGTGGACGACGCCATCGTCATGCTTGAGAACGTGTTTCGGCATCTGGAGATGGGCAAGACGCCCATGCAGGCCGCGCTGGACGGGTCGAAGGAGATCAGCTTCACCATTCTTTCGATGACGCTGTCGCTGGTGGCGGTGTTCATTCCGCTGCTGTTCATGCCGGGACTGGTGGGGCGGCTCTTTCGCGAATTCGCCGTCACGATCGGCGTGGCCATTCTGGTGTCCGGCTTTATCTCGCTGACACTCACGCCAATGCTGTGCGCGCGATTCCTGCGCAAAGGCGAGGGACATGCCACGTCCGAAGGCAAGTGGCGCTCTGTCGAGCGTCTGTATCAGGCCAGTGAGCGCGGCTATGTGAACTCGCTCGGCTGGGTGATGCGGCATCGCGCGATGACCATGCTGTTTGGGACCGCGATGTTGTTCGCGACCGTGGGCCTGTTCCTGATCATTCCGAAGGGTTTCATCCCGTCGGAAGACACGGGTCGACTCTCCGGGTCGGTCGAAGGTCCCGAGGGTTTTGGTTTTGACGCCATGCGCGACAAGATGCGAGTCGTTGCCGAGATCGTGAAAGCCGATCCGAACGTCAAATTCGTGCTGGCGTCGGTCG
Organism: Gemmatimonas sp.; assembly: GCA_040080315.1. Classification (GTDB taxonomy): domain Bacteria; phylum Gemmatimonadota; class Gemmatimonadetes; order Gemmatimonadales; family Gemmatimonadaceae; genus Gemmatimonas. The sequence goes on along the minus strand of JBEBIR010000079.1, from coordinate 1,950 downwards.
GTGGCGGACCTGGCGGCGCCAATGGTCGATTGCAGATGACGCTGGCGCCGCGCGGCGACCGTCCGCACGTCGATCAGGTCATGCGCGACCTCACGCGCAAGACGGCCGTTGTGCCTGGCGTGCAGGTGTTCTTCCGCAATCCGCCGCCGATCAACATCGGAGGCCGGCGCGGCAACAGTTCGTATCAGATTTCGCTGCAGGGTTCGGACATCGCGCAGCTCTACACGGCCGGTCGTGCGCTGGAGCAACGCATGCGCGAGTTGCCGGAGATCGACGGCATTTCCAGTGACTTGGCGGTTGGCAATCCTTTGGTCGGTGTCGAGATCGATCGCGAGCGCGCGTCGGCGCTGGGTGTGAGCGCCTCGCAGATCGAGCAGGCGCTGTACAACTCGTACGGGGCGCGACAGATCTCAACGATCTACACGCAGACCAACCAGTATCAGGTGATCATGGAGCTTCGGCCGGAATATCAGCGTGATCCGACCGCGCTCAGTCAGTTGTTCATCCGCTCACAAACCGGCAACCTCATTCCGTTGGGTGCGGTCGCGCACTTCACGAAAGGTGTCGGGCCACAGTCCATCCAGCACAACGGGCAGTTGCCTGCCGTGACGATTTCGTTCAATCTGCGCCCGAACGTCGCGCTCGGAACGGCCGTTGATGCGGTGCAGCGTGAGGCGCGCAATACGCTGCCCAGTGATGTCTCGAGCATCCTGTCCGGCGACACCCAAGCGTTCGCTCAGGCGCAAAGCGGACTGCTGGCGCTGCTGGTGGTGGCCATTTTCGTCATCTATGTCGTGCTGGGCATCCTCTACGAGAGTTACATCCATCCGTTGACTATCCTCTCCGGACTGCCCTTCGCCGCGGTGGGCGCGCTGGCGACGCTGCTCATTTTCGGCAAGGACCTGAGTGTGTACGCGTATGTCGGTGTGATCATGCTGATCGGGCTCGTCAAGAAGAACGCCATCATGATGATTGACTTCGCCATCGAGGCCGAACGCGATCAGGGACTGTCCGCCGCCGAGGCGATTGTCGAGGCCGCGCGCGTGCGCTTCCGTCCGATCATGATGACGACAATGGCGGCGCTGATGGGCACACTGCCCATCGCCATCGGACTCGGTGCCGGTGCGGAGTCGCGACAGCCCCTCGGACTGGCGGTCGTCGGCGGACTCGCGTTCTCACAACTCATCACGCTGTACGTGACGCCGGTGGTATACACGTATCTCGACAGTGTGCGAAACCGAAAAGCGCGCGCGCAGCCGGTTCGTGCGATGCAGGGGGAAGGAAGTCCGGTACTCAGTACTTAGTACTGAGTACTCAGAACTCTATCTGCGTGCCGAGCTCGACGACTCTGTTCGGCGGAATTCCGAAGAACTCGGTCGCGGATCGCGCATTTCGCGACATGATCCCGAACAGCACTTTGCGCCATCGTGACAGCGCAAACGGTTCGTCCGGTCGCCCGGCAACCGGAATCAAGCGCTCGCGTCCCATGAAGTAGCTGGTCTCCATCGGTTTGCACCGAATCCCCATTCGGTTCACCACGTCCAGCACGCGCGGTACATTGGGCGACTGCATGAAGCCGTAGGTTGCGATGACCCGCCAGAAGCCTGAGCCGAGCGGAATAACACGAATACGCTCGGAGGCGCTGGTCTCCGGCACATCGGCCGTCTTGACGGAGACCAGCAGCACCCGCTCGTGCAGCACCTTGTTGTGCTTCAGATGGTGCAACAACACGGGCGGCACGCCATCGTCGCTGCCGGTCATGAACACCGCAGTGCCCGACACACGGTGCACGGATGACTGTTGCACGCTGTCGAGGAACAGCTGGACGGGCATCGTTTCCTTGGCCAATCGCCGACTGAGCAATGCCCGACCACGTTTCCACGTGAGCATGAGGAGAAACAAGCCCGCGCCGAGTACGAGTGGCACCCAGCCTCCGTGCGCGACCTTGAC
>JBEBIR010000704.1:0-2316 GCA_040080315.1 Gemmatimonas sp. | reverse complement strand
CCCTCGCGCAGCGCTTCACGGTACGGTGCAGGAATGCCCGGATCGAGATAGTAGGTGATTGGCGTAACCGGATCGACGACCTCGCCACGTGCATAGGCCGCCGGGTCGCGCGGGATCAACCGCCACCGATTGATGAAGCCGCCACGATAGTCGCCGTCAAACCCCTTCGACAACTCGGCGAACTGCGTCCCTCCGAAACCGTACCGCGGATCGTAGTCGCGCGGCCGATACCCCTGGGCATCCGGCAGCACCACGAACGAATGGTGCTCCTCGAACGTCATCGCCTTCGCATCCGGCGCCGCGCGGCGCGCCGAGCCGCCAGGTGCATCACTCACGAACGTGAGTACGGCATGCACTTCAGCGTTGCGCGCGAACGATTTGGTGCGCGCCGTGTCCAGCCAGCTCCGAGTTACATCCACGCGATAGGCACCGGCCTGCGCGCCGCGCAACGACTCGGTCACGCCGTACACGTCGGACAGGAACAGGGAACTCGCATCGACGGTGTACACCCCATCGCGCGCGCTATCGGCCGTGAACGACGCTACCACCGAGCGCGGAAAGGCCTCGGCGGCCGCGCGCTGATTGGCCGCGTCGCCGTCCGGCGCGCGTACACTCCAGTTGTCACGGACCATCAGGATGCGATTGCCGCGCCGCTCAAGCCGCACCACCACGCTCTGGCCCGCCTGCGCGCGATCAAGGCCGCCCACGGGAGAGCCCGTGGCGAGCGTGACCTGGTGCAGGAAGTCCTTGCCCAGTTGCGCCACGGGAATGTCGAGCATCGCGCGATTCCGCGCGTCGTCAATTCGCACGCGCAGAAATGGCGCGTCTGTCGTGGGCTGGGCCAGCGCAGTTGTCGAAGCAAACACGACAGCGAGCGACACACGCGACAGCAGCGCGCAAGGAGTCAAGAGAATGGTAGCGGGTCGAATGCAGAACATGGTGCGTCTCATGAAGGGAGAAATACTTGAAGATTGAAGGAATCAGCTCAGCGTGGTTTCCACGAACACCGGCGACATGAGCCCAGCCCGCGATGCGCCGTTCGGGTCCTGTTGGGTCCGGATGACGTTCACCATTTCCAGCGCGGTCTGCGTACATGGCGGCAGCTCACGATCGGACGTGCCCAGGGGCGTCACGCGTTGCCCCCAGCGCACCAGCAGCGAGCAGTACGTGAGTCCGCCGCCGAATGCCGGCATGAGCACCAACGATCCGGGTGCGAGGCGCCCTTCCTCGAGCGCCTCCACCAGCGCCACCGGCACCGTGGCCGCACTCATGTTGCCGTACTTCTGCACCGTGACCATCACCTTGTCCATCGGCACGCCAGCGTACTTCGCCACCGATTCGATGATGCGCAGGTTGGCCTGATGCGGAACCACCAGATCGATCTGATCGGCCGTCACTCCGCATTGCTGCATCACGCGAGTCGAGGCGTCGGTCATCGCGTGCACGGCGCGCTTGAAGATCACCGATCCGTCAAAGTCCCACAGCGTGTCGCCGAATGTCACATCGCGATTGGCATACGTGCAGCCGAAGCCGCGAACGCGCAGGCTTTGCCGTGCCTCCGCGTCGCATCCCAGCACGCTGCCAATCATGCCGGATTCTTCATCGGATGCCTGCAGGACAACCGCGGCGGCGCCGTCGCCAAACAACACCGCGACGTTTCTGTTGCTCCAGTCGAGATACCGGCTGATGAGCTCCACACCAATCACGATGGCGTTGCGCACCATCCCCGTGCGAATCATCGCCGTTGCCGTCGCCAGTCCATAGCAGAAACTTGTGCACGCGGTGTTCAGGTCGATCGACGCCGCGTGAGTCGCCCCGAGTGCGATCTGCACGCCGGACGCGCTGTTGGGCACGAGTTCGTCGTTGCTCACGCCACCATAAATGATGAGATCGACATCCTTCGCGTCGAGACCGGCGCACGCCAGCGCGCGGGCCGAGGCAATCGTCGACAAGTCAATCGCGCTCACGTGCGAGACACGGCGTTCGCGCATACCGGTACGCGAGGTGATCCACTCATCGGACGTCTCCAGGAACGTGGAGAGGTCGTCGTTGGTAAGGACCGCTGGGGGCATGCAGGCGCCCCAGCCAGTAATGGCTGCGTAGGTCATGACAGGAAGGAGAGAGGGGACAACGCGCCAAACATCGCCAACCGGAGGGCCGTTGACGAGGGGTCCCACTCCTCGGCAACGGCCCAACCCGCCGCGCGTCCCTGCCTCCTACCCGTCAACCGAGTGCGTGCACCTCACGCACGTCGACCCGGCCATCCCGCTCGAGATGCGGACAGGTCATCGCGATCTTGACCGCCTCGTCATAGGA
>JBEBIR010000703.1:0-2316 GCA_040080315.1 Gemmatimonas sp. | reverse complement strand
GCTCGTCACGTCCACGGCGATCAGGTCACCCGCCGCATTCCGGTAGAACAGCTCCTTGCCATCGCGCGACCAGAGCGGATTCACACCGCCCGCTGTCGACACCGTCCACTTGTCCTCGCCGACGTTCGGGAACGGGCGCATGTACACCTCGAGCCGACCCGTCTCGTCCGATGTATACAGCAGATATCGTCCGTCCGGCGACACGGTGGGATCGCGCTCCAGATACTCGCTGGTCGCGATGGCGATCGGTGTCGTGTCACCGGACACGCGTCTGGCATAGATATCGGCATTCGCATTGGCCCCCTGTCGATAGACAATCCACTGGCCGTCGCGAGTGACAAACGCCTCGGATAGCTCCGATCGCCGCGTGAGCCACAGCGAGTCTTTGTCGGACCCATCGAGTTTGCGGACGAACAACTCGCCCAACTTTCTGCGGTCGGACAGGTATGCAATGCTTTTGTTGTCGGCAAGCCACGACGGTCGGAAGTTGAGCGTGCCGGTGTGTGAGAGCTTCGTGGTGGTGCCACGCGCAAGGTGCCGCACCCAGAGCTGTTGGCTTTCGTCGCGGTCATGAATCGAAAGTGCCAGCTGACTTCCGTCTGGCGACAACGCCGGGAAGCGCGCGGCGGTGGTCCATCCGGGTGCGACCGGCGTGACGCGTCCGTTGCGCTCGACCCACACGGGCTCACCTCGCACGCCCTCCGTCGTAGAATTGCTGGTCGAGTAGATCAGCGTTCCCATGTCCGAGATGGCGACATCAGGAACTCGCACAGTGCCACGCAATCCGACCGTCACGCCGAGCGCCACGGGATCTCCGGTGAGCGTCATGTCGCTCTGATCGAAGCGCGCGGCGCTGAGCACGCCCGACGCGCTGACAATGAGGAGGTGCCCGGACTTGGCGTATCGCGCGTACACGCCGCGCGTGAGCACCCGATGGTTGCCCGTCTTCGTATCGGCGACGGCAATGTCCCATTCGTCGAACGCTCCTCGGCGCACCACAAACACCACGCCCTTGCCATTGGGCAACACCTCGGGAAACACGTGATCACTTTCACCGCGCGCGGAGTCGAGTCGCGTGAACGGCGTCGGTGTGCTGCCCGGCATGGCACGCACCTGGACTAGCGCCGACGGACCTGATCCATCGACATAGATGACACCATCGGCGCTCCATGTTCCGCCATACTCACCTATTGCGGTTGTAGACATTGTCGTCGCGGCACCGCCGCCGCGCACCGGGACGGTCCAGAGTGAACGATTGCCAAAGTACGCGACCGTCTGGCCGTCGGGGGCCATGAACGGCGAACGCGCATCCGCCGTGCCGACGAGCTTCGTGGCGTTGAGCGCGTCCCTCTCCCGCACCCAGATCGCGACGGTGCCGTCGGCGAACGAACCCGATCGGTATGCGAGACGGGATCCGTCGCGCGCGAGTGCCATGCGTGCAAATCCATCGCCGATTCGCGCTGAATCCGGCAGGCCCAGGTGATAGCGTGCGATCGGACGCTCTGGCTCCGCGCGAAGCCAACCCCAGAGCGCGGCTCCGGTCGCGAGCATCGCGACAATTGCCAGTGGCATTGCCGCGCGTGCCGGCCAACGCGCCGCGCCACCAAACCGCGAGCCGCCGAGTGATGCATTCGACTGCGCGAATGTCGTGTTCCCGAGCGCTTCCGCAAACTTCGCCGCGCTTTCGAACCGGTCGGCGGGCAACTTCGCCAGAGCCGTGAGCACCGCTGCTTCCACATGCGGCGGAATTGTCTTGCGCATGAGCGTGGGACGCTCGGGATCGGCACTCAACACCTTCGCAACAATCGCCTGCACCGTCGACCCGGTGAACGGCGCGTCGCCGGTGAGCATCTCGTATGTCACCGCGCCAAGCGCGTACACATCGGAGCGCGCGTCAATGGACTTCTCGCCCATCGCCTGCTCGGGGCTCATGTACTGCGGCGTCCCCAGCGAAAGCCCGGTCTGCGTCATGCGTGCGCTGCCCGCCGACTGAACCGCGAGCGCGATGCCAAAATCCGCGACCAGGGCGCTGCCGTCGTGCAGCAGGATGTTCTCGGGTTTGATGTCACGATGCACGACGTGCTGGCGATGCGCATAGTCGAGCGCACTCGCCACTTCCCGCGCAATGCGCACTGCCTCGGCGATCGGCAGTTGCTGCACACGCTGCAGGTACGCACGCAGCGTTTCTCCCGTCACGACGGGCATCACGTAGAACAGCAGCCCGTTGGCGTCACCGCTGTCCAGCAGCGGCAGTATGTGCGGATGCTGAAGCTTGGCGGTCGTGTGAATCTCGGCGAGGAATCGCTCGCCACCCAA
>JBEBIR010000702.1:0-2321 GCA_040080315.1 Gemmatimonas sp. | reverse complement strand
GCACCATGTCGCTATCAGGGTCCGTGACACGCGGCCGCGGAATCGGACTGGGAATCGGCACGTAGCTGCCACCGAGTCTGGCACCCATCACCGTCACCGCACGATGCCCGGGTTTGGTGTAGCGATAGAACCACGCATTCTTCGGAATGCGCACGCGCAGGGTGGGCGTCGTGCCGACGGGAATCCACCGTGTCGTGTCATCCAACGACGCTCGTGTCACCTGCGCTCCGGACGGCTCGCTCAAGAACGTCTGCATCTGTGCGATCCGCGACCAGAGCGCGTCGAGCGTTGAATCGCCTGGCGCGCGCCGCTCCGCCTCCTCGGCGATATCAAACGCCGAATCGAGCTGGTCGGCCTCGGCCAGTCGTTCAATCGTCGGAATGGCCGTCATGTGAACCCAGTTCGCGCGACGGTCGCGCACGTACCAGAACGTCGCGACGACGACGGCGAGCAGTGCAGTCACGCCGACGCCCACCGCGGACCGCCGGCGAACAGGTGCGGCTGCTGGCGTCGCCAACGCGCGCAACTCACGAAGCAACGCATCAGCCGTGGCTGGACGATGCGCCGGATCGCGCGCCAGGCAGCGCGCGACCAGTCGCACCACGGCCGGCGGCGCATGCGCCTGTCGCGACGCAAGCGACGGTGCTTCCTTCGCCATCTTTTCGAGGACGATCTGCTGCCACGTGCCACTGAATGGTGGCACACCGGCCAACATTTCGAAGAGCATGGCCCCAACCGCGTACACGTCGGCGCGATGATCGACGATGCCGTCGCCGCTGGCCTGCTCGGGTGCCATGTACGCTGGCGTCCCCAGCGACATGCCTTCGCTGGTGAGCGTGGAATCGCTCCGGGCGTGACCGACCGCCTTGGCGATACCAAAGTCCATGACGATCGCGTGTCCGCCAGACAGCATCACATTGTCGGGCTTCACATCGCGGTGTACGACATCGTGCCCGTGTGCGTACATGAGCGCGTCCGTCACTTCGGCGGCGAGACGCAGTGCCGTCTCCATCGGCAGCGTGCCATCGCGGCGAAGCACATCGCCTAGCGACTCACCAGTAACCACCGGCATGACGTAGTACAGGATATCGCCATCGTCGGCTACACCAGAGTCGAGCAGTGGCAGCACATGCGGGTGACTGAGGCGCGCCGTGATGCCGATCTCGCGCAAGAACCGTTCACCGGCGAGCGAGCGCGCCAGCGTTGGATGCAGCACCTTGATCGCCACATCGCGATCGTGCTTGAGGTCGTGCGCGAGATAGACGGTGGCCATACCGCCCGCGCCAAGCTCACGCTCAATGCGGTATTGAGCGGCCAGGGCGGCGGTCAAGCGGTCGTTGACAGGCATCGTGCCGTGAATCTCCACCGCGGCGCGCGCCGACGCCACCCAACGGCGAACTCCCCTAGCGTCGCGAACGCCTGCTTGCTTAGTCGACGAACACGACCCGCTTGCCCAGTGGCGCGAATGAGATGGCGGCCAGCCGGAAGTGCGCGAAACCAAACGGAATGCCAATAATGGTCAGGCAGTACGCGATGCCGGCCACCACGTGGGAGATCCAGAGCCAGATGCCCGCGAAGATGACCCACAGGACGTTCGCCAACCCCGTCCCGAACACGGGTTCCTCGCCCAGTGTCCGCGCATCGACGAGGGTGCGACCGAACGGCCAAGCGGCGAATCCGGCGATCCGGAACGCGGCGACGGCGAACGGAATCCCCACCACGGTGACGCCAAGGATGAACCCGACGAACACCCAGGCGATTCCGGCAATGAGGCCGCCGCCGAATATGAACCACAAGAGGTTGAGGAGTAGCGTCATGGAGAATCGTACGGCCTGCGGCGGGGAGAGATTCACCGTGAGCGCGGCCGATTTCGCCGCTGCGCGACACAAGTCGACTCGCTGGACATCGCGACGCGCGGAGTCGAACTTACGAGGGGCGGTGGTCGCTGCGCCGCTCAGGTCTCGTCGCACTATCCGTTCAGGGAATCGCTGATGCTCACCCGCCGCATTGCCCTGTGGTCCCTGGTCGCAACCATCGCACCGCTGTGGTTGCGGGAGCGGGTCGTGTTGGGTTTGACGACGATCCATCCCGCGCCGCGACGCGGGATTACCGGCGCGAAAGTTCTGACCGCCGCGCAGCTCACGAACTCTCCAGATCTCGTCGAACTGTTCGACGGGATTCGGGCCATTCCGCAGATTGCCGACGGGATCGGGTGTCATTGTGGTTGCGCCGACTTCAATGGACACCGCTCGTTGCTCACCTGCTATGAGGGCGACGCCATGGCTCGCAGTTGCCCGATCTGTCAGGGTGAGGGACGTGTG
>JBEBIR010000701.1:0-2321 GCA_040080315.1 Gemmatimonas sp. | reverse complement strand
GCTGTTGATGCCGGCAGTGAGCTGATACCCGTTGGCCGTGGCCATGAGCGGTCCGCCACGCGTGAGATCGTCACTTTGCGATCCCACGAACAGCGTGGCACCGACACTCAATCGCCAGAAATTGTGCAGCGTGGCCGACGCGTTCTCTCCGAACCGCATGTACTGCCGGATGCCGCCGTAGTTCCAGCCCGCCTGCGTCGAGGTGCCGAAGTTGTAGAAACGCACATACTTGTTGGGCTTGGTGTCGCGCAGTTGGATGTCCGCGTTGAAATCCACGTCGTCGCCACTGCGCATCTGTCCCGCGTCGTTGATCTCAAACCCTGGCGTCCGCGTGGAGAGTTGAATCCCACCCAGCGTGAAGCGACCGGCATTCTTGTCCAGGCGCACCGAGGCGCTTGCGCCGTCCATCGCGGTTCGGGCCGGATCATAGCGGATGTGCGACTGATCGGGACGCTGAAAGAAGTGCGCGCTGTTGCGCTGCAATCGCGCGATCGCCAGCGAGTCGCCCTGCACATGACTGCCACCGACCCATCCGGTGACCTCATACATGCCCTGTCGATAGCGCAACTTCCAGTCCACTCCACCGGCTACGGCGCTGGAGGGCAACAATGTGCGGAGCCCACCGCGATCATCCAGCGCACGCTGCAGATTGGTCAGCGACACGCCTACATTCGATTGTTGCGAACCAAACTCCTGTTGCAGACGCAGCACGCCAAAAGTGCTCGGCGGTTCGATCGCGACCGAGCCAATCGAATCTCTGGACAGCGTGAAGGTGCGCGCAAACTCGCGCGGCGTGACGGCGGCGAGCGCCCCCACCGATAGCCCCGACTTCAGGCGACCGGTCACCTTGCCCGCCGACAGGATCGTGGTGTTCGTGGGTGCATCGCGAAAATCACCACCGGCGGAACCGTGCGGCGCTCCGCCGATTCGACGGCTGTAGAACCACGTGGGACGACCAATGAAGCTCTGACCGCGACCCGTCAGCAGTTCGTTTCCCTCAATGAAGAACGGGCGACGTTCCTCGAAGACATTCTCGAACGCAGACAGGTTCACGATGGCCGGGTCGGACTCCACCTGTCCGAAGTCGGGGTTGATGGTCGCGTCGAGCGTGAGATTCGGACCCAGCCCCAGCTTCAGATCGCCACCGGCGCGCGCGCCATAGTGATCGATGAACGGATTCGCCTTGTCCTCGTTGGCGCGGTACGTGAGATCCGATGCGACGTACGGAAGCAACTCGACGCGCCGTGCCGGCGGCACGCCGTCGATGCCCTCCAGACGACCGAAACGCGAGGAGAAGCCCGCCGCCGACACGGGAATCAGCGTCCACTGCACGCGCTCGGCGATGTCGGCCACGTTGCGCGTGAGTTGCAGCCCCCAGATCTGCGCCGCCGCGGCGTTGAAGCGCAACTGCGAAAACGGAATACGCATCTCGGCGGTCCACCCTTCCGCGTCAACCCGCGAGCGTGCATTCCAAATAGGATCGAACTGCGTCTCGCGACCGCTGTCCTCGCTATCCTGTGAGTGATACGCATCGCCTCGCACGCCACCCGACGAGATGGTGAAGCTGTACGCCGTGCGTCGATCGAGATACGTGTCCAGCGAAACGGTGAAGGTCTCGGCGTCGCTGTCGCCGTCGCGGCGTGTCAGGGATGTACGGATCGAGCCGGGATCAGCGCGTCGAAGTCGCGCGCCCACGTAGAGCGCGTGGTTGTCATACAGCAGGCGGACCTCGGTGACCACGCTGGGTACTGCGCCCTCATTCGGGATCTTCTGCACGAAGTCGGATATCGTCGGTGCATGTGCCCACGCGGCCTCGTCCAGCACGCCGTCGACACGCGGCACCGGTCCGGTGATCCGCACGGCACGCGCATGCTTGGGCGGCATTGACGGTGTGCCTTGGGCCCAGGATGTCGACGCGGGAGAGCACGTGGCAGCAATGAGAAACGTTGCGGGCGCGAGCATGAGACGATGCACGTTCAAGAGTGGCATGTGTGAAATAGAACGAGCAGGGTATGGTGCGGTCAATTCGTTCGCACACTATCGGCGCCGTACGGGTCCACACCAGACCATGGGGAATACAAATCCAGTTGGTCGCGTCTGCACGAATGTCCACCTGCGCCGACCCGTCTTTCACGACCGCGTTTCGGCCCCGATCGATTTTGCGACTCTTCCGTCACCCACGAGGTTTCTCAGATGTTTCTCCGTCATCAAGTCGCTGCAGGACTGCTGATGTCCGCCATCCTGCTTACGGCGTGCAGCGATACGCCGTCGCCAACATCGCCGCTCGATGTTCTCGCGCCGGCGGCCAGCAAGTCCAGTGG
>JBEBIR010000700.1:0-2326 GCA_040080315.1 Gemmatimonas sp. | reverse complement strand
GTGTACGACCTGGCGGGCAACGTGCGCGAGTGGACCGTCAACGCCCGAGAGCCAGGCCACCGCTATGTGCTTGGGGGCGGTTTCAGCGATCCACAGTACTTGTTCTCCGAGCTGTACGCACAACCCGAGCTCGATCGGTCGCCGATCAACGGCATTCGACTGGTCCGTCGCGCGAGCGTCGCGAAGGATCTCGCACGAGCGAGTGCGCCGATTCCCGGCCTGACGCGAAATTTCGAACGCGTGCGACCGGTGGACGATGCCACGTATCGCGGCTTTCTGGCGCTGTACGAGTATGACCATACGCCTTTGAACGCAACGGTGATCTCGCGCGACTCCAGTGCACCAGACTGGATTCGAGAAGACATCGAGTTCGACGTGCCTGGCGCGGTAACCCGCATGCGGGCCGCCCTCTTTCTGCCCAAGCGGGCGAGTGCGCCATTCCAAACGCTCGTGCTCTGGCCAGCGTCCGACGCGATTGTGTTGCGAGATCCGCGCACGCTGTCGATGGCCTTCGTGGACTACTTCGTGCGAAGCGGCCGGGCGTTGCTGTACCCGATCTACGAGCACACATACGGCCGCGGTACGCCGATCAACCTCGACCACCCCGACGGCACCATCGCGCACCGCGACCAGATGCTGCGCTGGGCTCGCGAGATGCGACGGTCGATCGACTACATCACAACGCGTTCGGACATCGACACGACACGGCTGGCGTTCGCCGGCACCAGTTGGGGCGGACGGCTATCGGGAGTGATGATGGCCATCGAGCCGCGCTTTCGCGTAGCTGTGCTGAATGTGCCGGGATTGTCCATGGCGTCCCTGCGTCCGGAAGAAGATCCGGTGAACTTTCTGCCACGCGTGCGCATACCGGTACTCATGCTGAGCGGGAAGTATGACAGCGTGTTCCCGTATGAGGTATCGCAGACGCCTTTCTTCAACCTCCTGGGCACGCCGGACAACCTGAAGCGCCGTGTCGTGTTCGACGGCGGACACTTCCTGCCGCGACCGATGATGGTGCAGGAATCGCTCAGCTGGCTGGATCAACATCTCGGACCGGTCCGACGGTGATACGCGCGCGCTGACGGACGAACAGACTTCGAACCACTTCCAGACCCATGCGCACGATTCTCGTTGGCTCCGGACACCTCGCGCGTCGTATCGCATCCCTTACGGCGGCGAACGGCGGCGAGACGATCCCCGTCTCTCGCGAGGGCGTACAAGCCGTATCGGGAGGGGAAGCATCGTTCGACGCCATTGTGCGGATGCTCAGAGACGTCGACCTGACCAGCGTGTCGGCGGCGTACCTGGTGGACGATCGCGATGATGTGAACCTCGAGTTCCTGATCGCGCTGGTCTCGCTCGATCAACGCCTGCCGATCGTGCTGTCGCTCTTCAACGAAAATATCGCGCCGCATTTGCAGGCCGCGAACCCCAACGTTCGCGTGCTCAACCCGGCGAAGATCGCGGCCCCCGCGTTCATCAATGCGCTCGATGCGCCGCTCACGCATGCGCTGCGGTACCTCCCGGTGCGCGCCACCAACGAGGTGACCCGACGCCCGATCGATCCGCTCATCGCGAGATTGAGCGGCGGCTTCGCCACGATGTTGCTGGCGGCTACTGTGTACTTTCACTTCGCGGAACACCTGTCGTGGATCGACGCCGTCTACTTCGTCATCGTGACCGTCGCCACCGTTGGATACGGCGACATCAACCTGCTGAATGCGAGCAATGCCAGTAAGCTGATTGGTATCGGGCTGATTCTCGGCTCGACCTGCTTCATCTGGATGATTTTCTCACTGACCGTGGACCGCATCATCAAGCGCCGGGTTCAGCTCGCGCTTGGTCGCCGAACATACACGCATCGCGATCACGTGATCGTCTGCGGCCTCGGACGGCTCGGCTACTTCATCGCCGAAGGGATGATCGCACGCGGCGAGCGCGTGCTCATCGTGGAGCGGGATGAGGACTCGGCCACCATCGAGCACTTCCGCTCACTCGGCGCGGACGTCTATATCGGCGACGCGCGCCTGCCGCGAGTGCTGCAGGAGGTTGGGGTCACTCGCGCCAAGGCGCTGTACTCCGTCATCAACAACGACTTTACCAACCTGGAAATCGGACTGAATGCGCGCACCTTCGAGCCCACCTTGCGTCTCGTGCTGCGCATTTTCGATGACGGGATGTCAGCGCGCGTTCGCGAACAGCTCGATATCCATCTCACGTTCAGCATGACGGCGATCGCCGACGAGAAAGTCTTTCACGCCATGCCGTCAGTCGCCGCCACCGCCGCATCCTGACGAACACCCGGAGCCACTGTCTCCTCCTGAGT
>JBEBIR010000699.1:0-2327 GCA_040080315.1 Gemmatimonas sp. | reverse complement strand
GTCCTTCGGACCGCGCATTGCCGAATGGGCCCTCGCGCGGGCACTCGCGTCTACGCAGCAACTCATCGACCTGCATCAGGCGCAGCAGGAGCACTGGTGGGCGCCGCGCGACACGGTCATGTTGCACGGAAGTCGTGTGCTGGTGATCGGCACGGGTGACATCGGTACGCATGTGGCGAGGCTGTTCTCTGCACTTGGCTGCCATGTGGACGGCGTCTCACGCACCGGACGCGGCGACCATTCCGTTTTCGCGCGACTCTCATCAACCAATGAGCTGTCATCGGTGGTGAGTGGCGCCGAGTTCATTGTGCTCACCGTTCCACTGACCGCGGATACGCGCGGAATGATTTCGCGTGAGCTGCTGTCCAAGTGTCGCGGCACGTTTCTCATTAACGCCGGTCGTGGGGCCGTGGTTGACGAATCCGCGCTTCCCGAGGCACTAGCCAATGGCTGGCTGCGCGGCGCCGCGCTGGATGTGTTTGAAGTCGAGCCGCTGCCTGAGACGTCTCCGCTCTGGAGCGATGCGCGCGTGATGGTCTCGCCGCATATGTCGGGACTGACCACCAGTGCCGGCGCCATCGCCGGTTTCCTCGAATGTCTCGAAGCGATTGAGCGGGGCGAGACGCCCAAGTGGGTCGTGGACCGAGAACGGGGCTACTAGCGAGGGCCCCGCACCGTCCTCCACAGGCGGGCACAGCGCCAGTGGCGCCACCGGAAGCGCGTTTCCGAAAAATCACAGTTTTGCGATTGTTTGGAGTAAGTCCTGCGGGGGTCCCCTTGGGCGTCGCTAGCGTCGTCGTGCGCCCGGCTCGCCTCCAAGCGCGTCGCCAACCGCGTTGCACGCCAGCACGGTGACGAAGATCATCGCACCCGGAAAGACCGCCAACCACGGCTCGCTCGCCATGGTCGTCTGGGCTTGGTACAGCATGTTGCCCCAACTCGCGGTTGGCGGCTGGACCCCGACCCCAAAGAAGCTGAGCGCGCTCTCCAGCAGAATGCCGCGCCCCACCGCCAGGGTCGTCGCCACCGCGAGCACCGGAATGACGCCGGGCAACACCTGGCCCACCACCACTCGCCACGGCGATGCTCCCATCGCGCGCGCGGCCGTCACGAAGTCGCGTTGGGCCAGCGACTGCACGGACGCCCGCACTACCCGTGCCGTCTCCATCCAGCCGACCACGCCGACTAGCACCACCAGCAGCATCACGCTCGGCCGCGCGAATGCCGTGGCAATCATGAGCAACGGCAAACGCGGAATGCACAACATGGCATCGGTGGCGCGCATCAGGAGCTCATCAATCCACCCACCGGCGTATCCCGCAGTGGCCCCAATCGCCGCACCGATCGATACGCTGACGGCGGCTGAGATCAACCCGATCGCCAAAGACACGCGAGCGCCGAACAGCACTCGCGTCAGCACGTCCCGTCCCAGTTCATCAGTCCCGAACCAATGCACGCCCGACGGCGCGGCACGGCGATGCGCCAAGTCGAGCACATCAACGGCAAACGGCGCCAAACGCGGCGCCAATATCGCCGCCAACAGCAACACGCCAATCGACAGCGCGGCCACCCTCGGCGCACGGTCGGTCTCCCTCGCAGCGCTCACGTCAGCGCGCTCCTCGCGCGCGGGTCGAGCCAGAGCACCAGCACATCCGCGATCAGGTTGAGCAGCAGCACGGCGACCGAGCCCATCATGAGAAATGCCATCAGCACCGCGTAATCGCGCTTGGCCAACGACTCGGTGAACAGGCTGCCGATTCCCGGCCACGCGAAAATGCTTTCGGTCACCACCGCGCCCGAGGCTAACATCGCCGCGTCCAGCAAGACCACCGTCACGAAAGCGGGCAGCGCCAACGGCAGCGCGTGACGCCAGATCAGACGGGACTCGGACAATCCGCGCGCGCGCGCCACGTCGATGCATTGCAGACCAAGTGATTCGCGCATCACACGTCGCAGATACCGCGACCACGCCGCGGCCAACACGGCGGCAAGCACCGTCGCCGGAAGCACCAGATGCGAGAGTCGATCAGCCAGATCGCCGCCGTCGAACGAACGACGCCCCGATGACGGCAACCAACCGAGCGTGCTGGCGAACACCAGTTGCAGCAACAAGCCGAACCAGAATACCGGTAAGGAAATGCCGGCCACCGCGACCCCGTTGGTAATCCGGTCGACGCCACGACGTGCGGCCGCGTACACGCCGGCAGGGACTGAGGCGAGCAGTGCCAATAGCGTCGCGACACCGATCAACTCCAGTGTCGCCGGTACGCGCTCCATCACACGGTCCAATACGGGACGTCCGTCCGTATAGCTGTATCCCCAATCCC
>JBEBIR010000698.1:0-2330 GCA_040080315.1 Gemmatimonas sp. | reverse complement strand
GGCGATCCGGTTCGGCAGGTGTCGCCGTGGGATACCGTCCGGAAAAGCACGCGTGGCAGTAACCATCGGGACCGTCAGGCATGGCGGCCAGCATGCCGTCCAGCGTCAGGTACCCGAGGCTATCCACTCCCAGATGACGCACAAGCTGCTCGTGGGTCATCTGCGCGGCGATCAGCTCCTGCACCCGTGGTGTATCGATGCCATAGTAGCATGGACTGATGATTGGCGGGCTGCTGACCCGCATGTGCACTTCGCGCGCCCCCGCAGCGCGCACCAGCGACACCAAGCCGCGGGTGGTCGTGCCGCGCACGATGGAGTCGTCAACCATGACCACGCGTTTGCCATGGAGCAGTTCCCGCACGGGATTGTACTTCACCTTGACCTTCGCATCGCGTCCCGCTTGCGTCGGTTGAATGAACGTGCGGCCGATGTAGTGATTGCGGATCAGCGCGAACTCGTAGGGGATGCGTGATTCTTCCGAGTAGCCGAGCGCCGCGGAGTTGGACGAGTCTGGCACGGCGAACACGAGATCGGCTCCCGGTGCCGGACACTCGCGCGCCAACTGCCGCCCCAAAGCGCGACGCGAGTGGTCCACCGATCCGCCGAACACCTTGCTGTCCGGTCGCGCAAAGTACACATGCTCAAACACGCAGCGGTGTGTCGGGGCCGATGCGTCGCCTTGCAACGAGCGCATTCCCTGCGAATCAATGGCGACGATTTCGCCAGGAAGCACTTCGCGCTCGAGCGTCGCGCCAACGATGTCCAGCGCGCAGGACTCCGACGCGAACACCCATCCGTCACCCAACTTCCCGATGACGAGCGGACGCCATCCGTGCGGATCACGCGCAGCGATGACGGTTTCGTCCAGCACGATCAGCAGGCAATACGCCCCCTCGACGCCATCGAGCGCGGTCGCCACACGCGATTCCGGCGTCGGACCATGGGCACGGGCAATCCGATGGACGATGACTTCTGAATCCATCGTGGACGAAAAGATGGCACCATCATCCTCCAACTCGCGACGCAACTCCACGGCATTCGTAAGATTGCCGTTGTGTGCCAGCGCGATATGTCCCTGACGCACGCGCGCCAACGTGGGCTGTGCATTCTCGATCGCCGACGCGCCGGCGGTGCTGTACCGCGTATGTCCAATAGATACGGGACCGGTGAGTTCCAGCATCTCGGACTCCGAAAAACCCTCGGATACCAGTCCCATCGCCCGGCTCACGCGCGCATGGCCGGTTTCGTCAACCGCAACAATGCCGGCCGACTCCTGTCCGCGATGCTGCAGTGAGTACAAGCCGAGTTGGGTAAGCGCTGCCGCGTCGCGATGACCGTACACGCCGAATATGCCGCACATGGGAGAACTCCCGTCAGTCGGTGAGTGGCGCGTGAGACGAGGCCACGGCATGCTCCGCCGGTGTCTCGCCATCCATCGCCATTGGAATCGCGTCATGGAACGCGCGCGCCAGCCAGTTGATCGGCGCGCTGAACGACTCATCAGATATTGTGAACTGTGCACCGGCGTCCGCGTCGGTCACCATACCGATGGATCGTGCCGGCACGCCATGTCGCTTGGCGATCTCCAACACGCTCGCCGGACGCGACGTGGAAATCACGACGCGGCCATGCGCCTCTCCAAACAGCAACGCGCGATGGGGCAGGGTCGCCCACGCCGAGAGATCGACGGTGAAACCAAACGGCGCCTCGCGATCCATCATGGCACATTCCGCGAGGGTGACCGCCAGTCCGCCATCGCTGCAGTCGTGCGCCGAACGAACTACGCCGAAGGTGATTGCGTCCAACACGGCGTCGATGAGTCGCCCTTCCTGCATCGGATCGCACACGGGCGGCTCCCCGATGGTGAGCCCGTGAATGGCCAGTAGATACTCGCTGCCACCCAGCGCTGCTGTAGGCTCGCCGAGCAACACGATGGTGTCACCGACCTTCTGAAATCCGGATGGCGTCACACTCCCGAGCGAGTCAATGACGCCGACCATTCCGATTGTCGGCGTTGGATGAATCGCCCCTTGCGGATTCTCGTTGTACAACGAGACGTTGCCACCAGTGACGGGCGTCGCCAACGCGGCGCACGCTTCTCCGATGCCGGCAATGGCCTCGCTCAACTGAAAGTACACTTCGGGCTTCTTGGGATTGCCGAAGTTGAGGTTGTTCGTGATGGCGCGCGGACGAGCACCGGTGCACGCCACGTTCCGCGCCGCTTCACAGACCGCGGCGCGTCCGCCATTTCGCGGCGACAAGGCCACGTGGCGACCGTTCCCATCGATGCACAGCGCGATCGCCTTGTTCGTCCCGTGTAGCCGCACGAC
>JBEBIR010000697.1:0-2333 GCA_040080315.1 Gemmatimonas sp. | reverse complement strand
GTTCATCCCGGGTGTCGTGGCGGGCGCGCTGTACAAGTACGAGATCCGCGCCAGAAGCGGCGCCACGCGGGTCAAGACCGATCCCGTGGGATTCAAACTTGAGCAGTCACCGGGACACGCGTCGATCGTGGAGCGACGCGGTGTGTACGGGTGGGCCGATGGCGAGTGGATGGCGCGGCGTGCAGATGCCGATCCGGCGTCGGAGCCGATGCTGGTGTACGAGGTGCATCTGGGATCGTGGCGACAAGGGGAAGGGGGGCGATTCCTCAGCTATCGCGAATTGGCGCCGCTGCTGGCTGCGCATGTGGCACATCTCGGGTTTACGCACGTCGAACTGTTACCGGTATTGGAGCACCCGTACGGCGGATCATGGGGCTACCAGGTTGGTGGCTACTATGCCCCGACGTCCAGACATGGCTCGCCGGATGACTTTCGGTATTTCGTAGACACGTTGCATCAGGCAGGAATCGGTGTGCTGCTCGATTGGGTCCCCGCGCATTTTCCCAAGGATGACTGGGCACTGCGACGATTCGACGGCACGGCGTGCTACGAGCATGAAGATCCGCGGCTGGGCGATCACCCCGAGTGGGGCACGCACATCTTCAATTACGCGCGACACGAAGTCCGGAATTTTCTGCTGGCGAATGCGCTGTTCTGGATCGAGGAGTTTCACCTTGACGGTCTGCGCGTCGATGCTGTCGCGTCGATGCTGTATCTCGACTACGGACGCGAGGCGGGACAGTGGCTGCGCAATCGACTCGGCGGTCGTGAAAATCTGGAGGCGGTGGCGTTCCTCAAACAGCTCAATCACACCGTGCGGTCGCTGCACCCTGGCGTGGTGACGATTGCCGAAGAGAGCACCACGTGGCCGCGCGTGACGCATGCCATTGCTGACGGCGGACTCGGATTCACCTTCAAGTGGAACATGGGGTGGATGCACGACACGCTGGACTACTACAAGGTCGATCCGTTCTTTCGAAAGGGCGCGCACGACAAACTGACATTTGCGATGATGTACGAGTACAGCGAGAAGTTCGTGAATCCGCTGTCGCATGATGAAGTGGTACACATGAAGGGGTCGCTGCTGCGCAAGATGCCGGGCGACGAGTGGCAGCGACTGGCCAACTTGCGCACGCTGATCGGCTACTCGATCACGCGCCCCGGCAAGTCGGTGTTCTTCATGGGCACCGAACTGGGTCCCTGGAGCGAGTGGAATCACGACGCGAGTCTGGAGTGGCGCTTGCGCGACGATCCACGACGTGCTGGACTGGAGGCGTTCGTCGCCGCCGCCGGCGCGCTGTACGGCGCCGAGTCGAGTCTCTGGCGACACGATCACGACGCATCCGGATTCTCCTGGATCGATGTCGCCGACAAGGGTCAGTCCGTGCTGTCGTACGCGCGTTTTGACGGGGCGGCGCACGCGATCGTGGTGATGAACCTGACACCGGTCCCTCGCGATCACTATCGGCTTGGTGCGCCCAGCGCCGGCCAGTATCGCGTCGCACTCAACAGCGACGCCGAGGAATTCGGCGGTAGCGGCTACGCGGTTGCCGCCAACGTTTCCACCGATGCGGAGGCGTATCACGGCTTCCCGCAATCGCTCACCGTGTCGCTGCCACCACTGTCACTGCTCGTCCTGCTTCCAGATCCAATGCCGACGAGCCGAACGCTTCAAGCCGGCGGTGCGCAATCATCGCTCGACCCCGCCGGCATACGGGCGCCCGACCACGACACGGCTGCGTCGGTGTCGGCCGAGCCTCTGGTGAGCTCGAGCAGTCTCGCACCGATGCTGACTCCGACGCGTCCGGCGAAGGCCGTGCCGATCTCCAATAGCGTTGAGCGATCGAAGGCGAAGAAGGCGGAGAAAGCACGACAGGCGAAGGAGGCGAAGGCGGCGAAGGCCGAACGAGCGGCGAAGAAGGTGAAGGACAAAGTGAAGGAGCCCAGACAGAAGAAGGCGAAGCCTGACAAGCCGCGGCGCGACACATGACGAAACGTGTCGTGCTCTTTGGCATTACCAGTCTGCTTGCCGCTGCGGTCTGCGTGCGTCTGGGATTCTGGCAGCTCGATCGTCTGGGCGAGCGCCGTGCGAAGAACGCATTGGTGCTGGACCGGGGGGCTGCTCCGGCGCTCTCCATGCAGGCGCTGCGCGAACAGGACACCAGCGCGACGCATTGGCGACGCGTCACCGTGCGAGGGATTGCCGACTATGGCGCGGAAATGGTGCAGACGTCGCGCTCGCAGGCGGGTGCGCCGGGCGTCTACCTGCTGACGCCCGTTCGGCCGCTCGATTCCACGTGGGGCGACACCGCGTTGCTCGTCCTGCGTGGATA
>JBEBIR010000696.1:0-2335 GCA_040080315.1 Gemmatimonas sp. | reverse complement strand
ACGTCCAACGCCTGGTGTTGGAGGACGCGTCGATTGGCAGTGTGGCCAAGGCGGACAGTGTCGATCGCTACACGTTTGTGCGACAAACCTTCGCGGAGTCGCCCAATGCGTACGTGTCGGGTGCGGATTTCGCCAACCCGCAGCGTTGGACGGAGACCAACGCGTTTCAGAAGGATTATGCGTGGGGAAAAGCCGAGCTGATGAACTTCACCAGCACCATCGGGACGCCGCTCCAGGCCATTCTGTACTATCCGGCCAACTACGATCCGTCGAAGAAGTACCCGATGATCGTGTACACGTACGAGATGCTCTCGCAGGGGCTGCACCGCTACATCGTGCCGCGCGAGAACGATTACTACAACGCCAACGTGTTCACGCAGAACGGCTACTTCGTCCTCATGCCCGACATCGTGTTCCGTCCGCGCGAACCCGGCATCTCCGTGTTGCATTCGGTCGAGGCCGCGGTGAAGCAGGTGATTGCGCGCGGACTCGTGGATCCCGCCAACATCGGACACTGCGGTCACTCACAGGGTGGCTATGAGGCGTACTACCTGGCGACGCATAGCGCGTTGTTCAAGACCGCCGTCGCCGGCGCCGGCATCAGTGACATGATCAGTTTCGCCGCACAGATGCATTGGAGCTCCATCCCGGAGTTCAATCACTGGGAGACGGGCCAGTTCCGCATGCAAGTGCCGCCGTGGGAAGACATGAACGCGATGATGCGCAATTCGCCGATCAATCGGGTGCACGTCATGCCGGCGAAGAGCATCCTCATTGAGATTGGCGGGGAAGATCCGACGGTGGACATGCGACAGGGTGTCGAGTTCTACAACTACGCGCGTCGCGCCGGCAAGGATGCCGTCATGCTGCTGTATCCGGGCGAAGGTCACGGACTGGGCAAGCGCGAGAACGCGATCGACTACGAACGACGCATTCTGCAGTGGTTCGCCTACTATCTGAAGGGCGAGGCGCCAGCCAAGTGGATTACCGACGGCCAGTCGTGGCTGCAACGCAAGGCCGTGTTGGACGCGAACAAGTAGGTGGCCTCATTTCCAACACCACGGGGCGCTGTCAATACCAAACGCGCAGCGTATCTTCTTCATGGCGCGCGGTGACGGCGCGATGACGTGGCGGAGTATCCTCGCATGATGACTCACACGCGTACCACACGGAGGTCCGTCCATATGCTCCCTGCGACCGACCTGATGACCGCTGAGCAACTTGTCGCCTACGATGCGCGCGGCAAGCGCACCGAGTTGGTGCGTGGTCGGATGATGGTGCGAGAACCGGCAGGGTATCTGCACGGAAGCATCGCGGCGCGGGTGCTGGCCAGAATTTCGGTGTTTCTTGAGGCAGATCAATCCGCGCGATCTGCCGCGCATCCTTTGGGCGACGTGCTGGCGGCTGAGACCGGGTTCACGCTGCAGCGGAGTCCTGATACGGTTCGCGCGCCTGACGTCGCCTTTGTTGCATGGGACCGTCGTCCCATCTCAACCGTCGGTTTCGCGGAACTTGCCCCCGACCTTGCCGTCGAGGTGTTGTCACCGGGTGACCGCCCAGGTGAGGTGCTGACCAAGGTCGCCGATTGGCTGCTCGCCGGATCGACGCTGGTTTGGGTGATCGATGCCGACCGTCGCCGTGTGCGTGTCTATCGCGCCGATGGTAGCGCGTCGATCCTCAGCGAGGGAATGGCGATCAGCGGTGAGGAGACGCTTCCCGGCTTCAATCTCTCGGTGGATGTCCTGTTCGGCTGAAGACCGTCAGTGAATGACGTCACCGTACTCGGCGGCGGTCCCGCCGGAACGGCCGCCGCGCGCCTGCTGGCCTTGTGTGGTCACCGCACGTTGCTGCTCACACGTCCGCCGCGCGGACCGTCGCTGGCGGAGTCGCTGACACCCAGTTGCGGCAAACTGCTGGACCGCATCGGCGTGCTCGACGCTATCAACCGCGCGGGATTCGTGCGGTCCACCGGGCACACCGTGCAGTGGGGAAACACCGACGCGCGTGTCGAGTGGTTCGGGTCGGGCGAGCGCGGGTGGCAACTCCTCAGCGGTGAGCTCGATCGCGTCTTGTTGCGAGAGGCGCAACAGGCAGGCGCCACGGTGCATCGTCACGCCAACGTGCGTCGCGTCGCACCAGACGTCCACGGCGCGTGGCGTGTGTCGTACGAGGAGCGCGGCGCACTGCGCCATGTCGCGTCGTCATGGGTGATTGACTGCACCGGACGTTCGGGGCTGATGTCGCGGGCGAATTCCGGACGGGTGACGGTCGGCCCGCGCACCATGGCCATTGTCGGTGTGTGGGAGCGGCGTCCGCAGTGGCCGCTGGCCAACGA
>JBEBIR010000078.1:0-10515 GCA_040080315.1 Gemmatimonas sp. | reverse complement strand
TTCGCAGTCTGCTGGCCGATCAGCCAGCGCTGTCGTTCGACGAAGCGAATGCGCTGTGCGGCAGTGAACTCACGCGATTTCATTTCGCGGCACTCGGCCCGCGACATCTTGAAGCCATCATGACCGGCACGGTGCAGGTGCTGGTCGAAGGTCAGTACAGCGGCCTGTTCCGGGCATGGGAGCACTACATACCCATCAAGCGCGATCTGTCCGACTTGTCGGAGATTGCCGACATGATACGCGATGACGTGTTGATCGGGCGGATCACCGAGCAGGCGACGGCGGACTTCGTCACGTCGGGAGCGTACGGCTACGACAAACTGGCGAACCACTTCCTCAATGTGCTGGACCTGTTCGGGTCCGTTAAGGCGTCAACGCAGAGCGCCTAGCAGGTAGCCAGTTGGTGTCGATGCGAGTCGATGCATCGATCGATCATGGTCATGGCGTCGCGCGTCCACGCGACGGTGCGGCGTATCCCTTCGTCGTGCGAGATGCGCGCCTCGAAGCCCAGTTGCAATCGGGCTTTGGTCGGATCGCCGAAGCGACGCCCGGAGCGATCCCAGGTACGGGGCGGTAGTGTGGTTGTCGGCGCCGGATTTCCCGTCGCTGCATTGATCCGCGCCGCGAGATCGCGAATGGTGATCTCGTGTCCGCTCGCGAGATTGTACACCTCGCCGGCCGCGCCGCGCAGCGCGCAGGCGATCAGCCCTTCGACCACGTCGTCCACGTAAATGAAATCGCGGCTGGTGTCACCATCGCCCTCAAGCGGCAATGACTCACCCTGCAACGCCTTGTAAATGAAAGTCGGGGTGACATTGCGCCAGACCGTCGCCGGCGTGCCGCGCCACTGACCAGCGCCCAGGATTTCACGCGGACCGTACACGTTCTGGAATCGCGCGCGAACTGTCGGAAGCGCGTGTCGCTCGTGGTAGTACACGGCGTAAAACTCGCCCACGAGTTTCGAAATGCTGTACGGGCTGTCCATGCGCAATGAGACGGGCGCGTTCTCGTCGGTTGGCGTGGGGTCGTCAAACGTCTTCTCGGCGACGGCGCATCCGGCCCCCGCGTACACGATGCGCCGCGTCCGGGTGAAATGCTTGAATCGCTCAAAGAGCTTGAGCGTGGTCAGCAGGTTGTTGTCATGGTCGGCAATGGGGTCGTGAATGGAGCTCTGATTGCCGTGATACGTGCACAGATGGAACACGTAGTCGTACTCATCGCCAAGCGAGCGCAGCAGAGCGTCGTCGGCGATGGAGCCTTCGGTGAACTGCACGCGAAGGTCATCTGGCACGTTCTCACGATCTGCCGACATGAGGTTGTCGACGATGTGCACGTGCCCAACCCCATCGTCCAGCAGTCGAACCACGAGGTTACTCCCGACGAAACCCGCGCCGCCGGTAACGAGAACCTTCGTATCGCGCAGCGCCGACGTTTTCACCAACGGCTCACGCCGCCGCGAGTCGCAGGTGCGTGAACGTTTCCTCGATGCCGAAATCGCGATAGTAGGCGATCGCGCGCGCGACGCCTTCGTTGAGCGGCGTGGTGGTCGTCCAGGCGAATTCCTGCTCCGTTCGTGATGGATCGAGCAGAATGGAGTACACGTCATCCGGGTTGCGTTCGCGTTCCTCGACCGGGGACGAGAGCGTGATGCCCATGGCGGCCACCGTTGCGTCGAAGAGCTCCTTGATGGAGAAGTCACGTCCTGACGACACATGATAGAAGCCACCGCTGCCCATGCCGTGCACGGCCTTCTCGATCACGTTGACGAGATCGTCGATGAACACGAAGTCGCGACGGGTATTCATGACGAAGCACTTCTTGCCCGTGTCGATTCGCTGGAAGAACGTCGGAAGTGGCCCGCTCAGATTGCGAGGGCCGTACGCGTTGGCCAGCCGAAAGGACAGAAACGGCACGCCCGACAGTGCGATGTACCCTTCGCCAGTTGTCTTGCTGATGGCGTAGCTCGAGCCGTAGGGAACGAGCGGATGCGAAAGCGTGATGGGCTGTTCGATCGGCTTGAGTCCGTAGCACAACGCCGTCTGGAAGTAGAGCAACCGACTTGCCTTGACGCGCGCGGTGGCCTGCGCCACGAGGGCGCTGCCGAGTGCATTGGTCGCGCAATCCTCTGCCCAGTCGTCCGGGTTCTTGTAGGCGGCGGCGGCGTGGACCACGACATTCGGCACGAAATCGTCAAAGGTCTCATCGACCAGGTCCCGATCGGCGATGCTCCCCTCCACGACCGTCAAGCCCGTGTGCGGCATGAGATTGTCGCGGCGGCCGGTGGCGAAGTTGTCGATGACGAGGACTTCGTCGCCACGCGCCAGCAAGCGGTCGGCGAGATGGGAACCAACGAATCCGGCACCGCCGGTGATCAGGACACGCATGTGATGAGGTGTTGGGATGGACATACCTTCGCGCAATACGCGAGGACAGTGTTAGCAACACCCGTGCCACCGGATGCTAGTCTGTAAGCGATTGAAAGTAAACGACTTAACTGAGCGAGTGACGCAGGCTTCCGTGGCGCCTGCGGAAGATTGCGCCGAGCATCACGACCGTCCAATGATATGCGGCAAAAAATGCCTGCAGGTGCGCCAGTAATGCCGTATCACGTCACTTAAATGCCGACACGCAATGTTGTAAGCATATGACTACAAACAGTTTACCATATGGCACAGATCATGATATAGAGGCTTGAGCAGCCTTCCCCAAGTCCACTCACGATCCTCTGCTTCCCGCACAAAATGTCCGGAAACACTGTCAGCGTCACCTCCATTCCCAGCGTGCAACTTGTGGTTGAGGGTGTGTCGCGATTTCACGTTCCCGGACAGGCCGACGAGCCTGGTTGGGCAGAGGCGGCGACGGCGGAAGCAGAGGGGGGCGTATCCGCGGAGATTCGTGCGTTTCTAGACTCCCAGCTTGAGACCGGGGATGTGCTCCTCGATCTGAGTCCGGGGTTCGGCTTCGTCGCGCTCAGCGCGACCACGGCTCCGGGTGGGATGCCGACGGTGTTTGTGGCGGGGCTGCCGGCCGAGCGCCTGCAGCGCTTGCAAGATGTCGCGGCCGATTCCGGTGGCTGGCTGGAAACCGTTGATGTCACGGATGCGGCGATTCTCCTCGCGGCCCTCGATTCGCGACTTGAACCCGAGGGTCGGGTCTTCGTCCATGTCAACACGGCCAATGTGCCGTGGATTGTTCGGACGTTGCAGCCGCTGATCGAAACTGGTCGCGTGCTCGCCATTTGCGTGGCAGATGCAGACGAGTCAGCCGACTGGGACGCGGCAGCGCACGCGCTCGAATCCAGCGGGATGACGCCGTGTCAGCTCGTGGAGCGCGATGGTGCGGCGATTATCGTGCCTGTTCGTGGTTCGCCGACAGCTCCGGTCATCGCGCTTCCTGCGGCGCTCACCGAGACAGACACGGTCGCTGAACCCATTGACGTCCAATCGGACCCGAGCGACGAGCCGGTGGTGGACGCCGAAGAGTTCATCTTCCCGGTGCTGCCAATCGTCCAACCGCTGATGCTCGACGAGCGCTGGAATGCGACTCGCGATGGCATCTCGTTGATCGCACCGCATTCCCGCACTGGCTACGGAGTTGTTGGCGCGCATTTGCTGCGCACGCTGCAGTCCCGCGATATGCCGGTCGCCTTCTTTCCGATTGGTCCGCTCGACCGCGCCCTGATTGAGAATCCACGCCTGGGCCAAGGACTGCAACTGCAGGGTGCCTTTCGACCCGACGTGCCCAGTGTGCGACTGTCGCAGCAGTTCGACCTGGCGATGCATGTCGGACGCGGCCGTCACGTGGCGTACACCATTTTCGAGCTCGATCGATTCACGCCCAACGAAGCGCATCACCTGAAGCAACAGGATGCCTTGTTGGTGTGTTCTGAGTGGGCCCGCGAAGTGTGCCTCGAGAACGGGATCAGCGATCGCCCCATCCACGTGGTGCCACTCGGCGTCGACCGCGCAATCTTCAACGAGCGCGTGAAGCCCAGGACGATCTGGAACGAGACGGTCTTCATGCAGATCGGCAAGCTCGAAACGCGAAAGGGGCAGTTGGAGCTCCTGCGCGCGTTTGAAGCGGCGTTCGCTCCCGGCGATACCGTGCGTCTCGTCCTGTCCTGCGGCAATCCGTTTGTCAGCCGCGAAGACCTCGACGAAATGTTGTCACCGTTTCGACAGTCCCCGATGGCCCAACGCATCACCCTGCTGACCAACGAATTGCCGAGTCTCTTCGATGTGGCAACACTGATGGCCAGTGCCGACTGCGGGGTGTTTCCATCGCGCGCGGAGGGCTGGAATCTGGAGGCGCTCGAAATGCTTTCGATGGGCAAACCGGTGATCGCGACCAGTTGCACGGCGCACACCGAGTACTTGAATCGCGACAACGCGCGATTGATCATGATCGACGGTTTCGAGAACGCCACAGGCCGCGCGGGCACCACGGGACGATGGGCCGCGTGGGGCGCGCGACAGCACGACCAACTGGTGTCCCATCTGCAAGAGGTGCATGCGAGGAAGCAGCGCGGCGCCATTCCGCGCAACGACTCGGGAATACGCACCGCCCAGCGGTACAGCTGGCAGCACTCGGTCGACGCGCTGGTACGTGCGCTCGACGCTATCGTGTGAAGATTCTTCATCTGGCGTTCGCCGGTACGGATCAGGCGGGCGTCCATCGCAAGTTGACGGAGCAGGTGACCGCGCTGCGCGCGCACGGCGCGCAGGTGGAGTCGGTGGTGTTCGCGGACACCCGCGGGGCATCGCCGACGGTCGACACGCCCTATCGCGTGGTCGACGTGCCGGGAGGCGGCTTCACACCGCCCGGGCGCGCGTTGGCGTTCGCGCACTGTCTGCGCGTCGCGCGAGAGTTTGCGCCCGACGTGGTGTACCTGCGTTATCCGATTTATGATGCCGAGGTGTTCAGGTTTGTGAGCGCGGCGCCGCCGGTGGTGTTCGAGTTGCAGACGATCTACGCCAATGAGGCGCCGCATCAGTCGGCCACCGTCGAGGCGGAATGGGCCTCGCGCGTGCTGCCGATTACCACGGGAGTGGTTGCCGTCACGCGTGAGATTCTGGACCATGAGTTGGCGCGGGCCGTGCTAGCCGGTGGCGGCACATTACCTGGTCATGTCATGTCCAACGGTGCCGATCCGGCCACCATTCCCTTCACAGCTCCTGACCTCCCGGTCGATCGCGTGGACCTGCTGTGCGTGGCGTCCTTCTATCGGTGGCACGGCATCGACCGACTGATCGTGGGCTTTGCGGCCGAGCCCGACGTGCAGGACGTCCATCTCCATCTAGTTGGCGACGGACCAACGCTTCCGGCGCTGCGCACGCTGGTCGATGAAGCCGACCTGACGTCACGCGTGCACTTCCATGGCCACGTCCCCGTTTCCAACCTCGGGCCGTGGTACGCGCGGGCGCATGTCGCGATCGGTTCGCTGGCCCCGCACCGCGTCGGGTTGCGGGAGCTCGCCGCGCTCAAGCATCGCGAGTATGCGTTGCGTGGCATTCCCATCGTCCTCGCGGGCGGTGACGCCGACTTCCCGCCGTCGCTCCCGTGGCTTCGACAGGTTCCGGCCGATGATTCCCCCGTTTCTCCCCGCACGCTTCGCGCGCTGGCCCTCGGATGGAGCCAGGAGACACGCCGCCGGCAGATTCGGCAGTGGGCAGAACGTCACGTCGCGTGGGACGCGAAAATCCCGCCACTGTTGGCGTTTCTGGCGCAGTGCGTGGTGCGCGGAAAGCCGCTTTCGCACTACGTTACCGCATGAACATCACCACCGTCCTCGGCGCGCGCCCCCAGTTCATCAAGGCGGCACCGGTGTCGCGTGCGCTGCGCGCGGTGCATTCAGAGCGTCTCGTGCACACCGGGCAGCACTACGATCCCCTGATGTCGACGGTGTTTTTTGAAGAACTGGGCATCCCGGCACCCGACCTTTCGTTGCATGTCGGCTCGGCGTCACATGGCGCGCAGACGGGGCGGATGCTCGAAGCCATCGAGCAGGACTTGCTGGCGCATCGGCCTGATGCCGTGTTGGTGTATGGGGACACGAACTCCACGCTGGCGGGCGCACTCGCGGCTGCCAAGTTGGGAATTCCGCTGGTGCACGTTGAGGCGGGGCTCCGCAGCTTTGTTAGAGACATGCCCGAAGAGATCAATCGCATCGTCACCGATCGCTTGAGCACGATCTGCTGCTGCCCCAGCGCGTCCGCACGCGACCAGTTGGCGCGCGAGGGAATTACCGAAGGCGTCCAGGTCGTGGGCGATGTGATGCTGGATGCGCTGCGTGATACCGTCGCGCGCGTCGAGATGGAACCACAACGCCTCACGGCGCTCGGAGTGACAGCGCATGACTACGTGCTGGCCACGGTGCACCGCGCGGCCAACACGGATGATCCCGCGCGACTGGCGGCGATCATCGCGGCATTCGGTGCACTGGAACGACTGGTGCTCTGGCCCATGCATCCGCGGACGCGGCATGCGCTGGCGCAACGCAACGTGGTGATGCCCGCGAACGTGCGCGTCGTGGCGCCACTCGGCTATCTCGATCTCGTGGCCGCGCTCAGTCACGCGTTGGTCACGGTCACCGACTCCGGCGGATTGCAGAAAGAGGCGTATTGGCTTGGTGTGCCCTGCGTCACGCTGCGTAATGAAACCGAATGGATCGAGACGGTGGAGAGCGGATGGAATGTTCTCGCCGACGCCGACACGGACCGCATCGTGCACGCCGTGCTGCGCGCGCAGACGCCATCCGTGCCCCGCGATGCCTACGGTGTTGTGGGCGCTGCGCAGCGCGTCGTCGACGCCATCAGTCGGCGGCTCTGACCGACGGCGCCGCCGTGGCCATGCGTGCCGACGCAACGATCACACCGACGCCATCAGGCAGCATGCCCCCGAACAATGGTTCGATGCCATAGGCGTCGATACAGGCCTGCAGTTCCGGAAAGGTCCATTCCCGTGCATGCGCCGGCACGCGCGGCGGCCCCAGGTCATCGGCATCGGCCGTGAGCGGGCGGAGCGGAAGCGAGATCACGACGAGCGCGGCGTCCCGCAGCAGACGGTGCATTTCGCGGAGCAATGCGGTCGGATCGTGCAGTCGCTGCAACGTGTCGCCGCACACGATCACGGTGTCGCGCAGCTCGACTACGTCGCCTTCGAATGATGCCGTGCCATCCGCTGACACATTGACGGTGGTTGTTCCCAGCGCGTGGGCAATGTGACGCGCCAGGCGCGTTGCGTCGGCGGATACCTCCGGGCGCGATGACCCATCCGGCACTTGCGCGCGATAGTCCGGGCGAACGCAGAATGTCGCCGTGGTGCCAATCGGGAAGGGTCGCGCGGGCGCGTGATACGGCGTGAGCAGATCACTCGTGATGGACTGGGCGATCCGGTTGATCACCTCGGCATCGAGTGGCATTGGTGACGGCGTGGTATGTGGTCTCATTCGCTCACGCGAGCCGCCACGAAGAGTCGACCCGTCAAGCGTGGACCGTCAGCCACGAGCAGGTTTGGCGTGCGCGTGGAGCGCGACTCCGGGTCGGTGGCAGCCAGCAGTCCGTCGTCGCTGAACCCCAATTCCAGTGGGTCGATCAGCTCGAGTCCGATCGTGGCGAGCCATTGCGGGAGTCGAGTGGGGCTGTCCAGCACACGAGCATCGGGAGGGCCGGCCAGTCGTACGGGAATGGTTGTGAACACTGGCGCGCCTGGCTGTAGGTGACGACACATGAGCGTGAGCAGCGACGCGTATTCGGCAATCGACATGTCGTCAGACCACGGTAGCAGCACACCCATGGTGGCGCCGATGGGTGCCACGTCGGCAGCGAGAGCATCCACCGCCACGGCGCGTACTCGATTGGCCGCCAGTGGGTTCAGTGCAAACTGCTCCGGATTCTGCAACCACGCCGATCCCGACGTCGCGCCATACTGTTCCAGAAAATCCGCAACGATCAGCAACTGCACGGTAGCCGCGATGTTCCAGACGATGGCGCGGCGCAGATCCGCGAACACGATCACCTGCGCCGTTGGGCCAAGCAGATTGTGTCGCTCAAGCGCGACCGCCGCCTGTGTCGCTTCCCACACCGCCGCGGTGCGATCATACCATTGCAGTCGACCCCGGCCATCGTCGGCGTATTGCAGCGCCGATGCATACCAGCGGTCATCGTTCCAGTCAGCGACATCCGCGAGCTTGCATAGACTATTCACGGATGTGTCGCGCTGCGGAAGGCGCGTCTGCCGGCGACGCGTATCGCGCACGGATTGCACGGCGGCGTGAAGCGCCGACCAGGTCGTGTTCCCAGGCTCACTCTCGGTCAACTCGGCGAGCAGTGCGAGTGCGGGGGCCGATGCAAAACGCTGTCGGGGCGCAATGGTTCCATGCTGGGCCATGCACTGCGCCAGCTGCGCGATGTCGACGCGCGCCCGCGCGGACTCACTGCGACTCACTGGCGATGGCCGGTGCATGCGCCGCGCCAATGCTTCGCCTAGTGCGTCGTGATCCGACGCCTGTTCGTAGCGCAGCCGACCATCGGACAGTACGAGCCCCTCTGCGCGCCACTTCCGGACCAGATATTCCTGCTTGTCGCGAGACCCCAAATGCGCCCGCGCGGGCACAGCCGCACCCGATTTGTGCCCGTGATGCACAATGGCGGTGCTGGGAACGGAATACGCATTCCAGCCTGCCGCGCGCGTGCGCACGGTGATGTCATCGTCTTCGTGCCAGAATGGATTGAGTTGCTCGTCGTATCCGCCAATCGCACGAAATACCGCGGGTCGGACGAAACAGGCAAATCCACCCGATGCGACATCAACCAGCATCGGCACGAACGCCAGTGATGACAACAGTTCGCGATGTGTGGCATGGACCACGATTTCGAATCCGCTACCGGAGGCGATCCCGGCACTCGGGTCCTGTTTGAACAAATCGAGGAACGGTGGCAACCACCCAGGAAAGAACTCGAGATCGTTGTCGATGAAGACGACAAACCCGTCCTCCGGAACTCGATCGCCGATCAATTCCAGCAGGCGATTGCGCCCTCCTGCCACGCCACGATTCTCGGTGCCAAGCGCGGTAGTCACGCGCGGGTCATCGAGCGCCGATAGCCACTCGCGCGTTCCGTCGATCGATCCATTGTCGAGGATGACTGCGTGCCACGGCTGGTCGGTGTGCAGGTCGAGACTCAGCAGGCAGCGCTTCGTGTAGGCGAGCGCATTGTACGTGAGGATCGCGAACCAGAGTCTTGGTGGTGTCGATGGTGCGGCGTCGCCTGGAAAGAGCCGCAAGCGACAGGGATGGCTGGCGGCCGCCGCGCCTATGCTGTCGCTCACGGTGATACTCCACCTCGCGCACTGGCGAACGCGACCAGCCGCGACACCAGCAGGGCGGCGACGTCGCCTGGTGTGTTGAGATGCGCACCGCTGTTGCGCATGGCGGCACGGTGCTCCACCAATGCGTCCGTTGTGCATGCTGCGGTGAGCGCCATAGCCAGGGTTGCACCTGACAGCGCGCCATTGGCACCTGGGGTCACGCGCCACACACCTGCATCCGGAAAGTCCGCCAGCATTGGATGATCGGGCGCAATCAATGCGCAACCCAGATCGCGGGCCACGCGCCACCACGTCTGCGTCAGTGGCGCGACGCGCGGTGTCAGCAGAACGTCGGCACGACGCAACAGCGAGGGGATGTTCGCTCTGCCGAAACCCGCGTTCAACACCGATACCGATTCCAGACCCCGCAGTGTGCGCGTGCGCTGACCCATCGTTGCACCCCATTCATGCACCACATCGGACGCGTCCTGATCAATGCGAATCGCGAGATCCGCCGCGGCGCCTGACACGCGTGGCCAGAGCCGCACCGTCAGTTCAGCCGCCGCGACATCGTCCGACGTCGACACCGGTAGTAGCACCCGACGGCGCGGGTACAGCTCAACGCCGGCCGTGCTGCACATGGCGCGCACCTGCTGCGCGCCCAGCACAGACATAGCGGGAATCTGGAAGACACGTTCGGCGGGGACGCCCAGACTCCGTACCGCCAGGTACGCAGCGCGGTGTGGTACCCAGATTTCGTACGGCCGCTCGCGCAGCGGCGCGGCCAGCCAGTCCGGTACGCGATCGAGCACCGCATCGCCAGTGCATACGACCCATGTTGCCTCGGGCGGCACAACGATCTCGTCGAAGGGTTGCGCGGTGCACCACGTGAGCATCATGTCGTTTGCTGACGCGCGCAACGGCATTGACGTTGCTCGATCGCGCCACAGGGCGAACAGCGGGGAAGCGACGGAAGGACGCTCGTCCTGGGGCGTGGCGAGCACACGCAACGAGATGTGTGCCTGCTCGGTTGCGTTCGAGAGAGGAGCCAGCAGCGCCGTCAGTTCGAGCGGTGTTTCGGACGACGAAAACGCGGGAGTCACCAGCAGCACACGCGCGATGGCGTCCTGCTGCATGTCTGCTGACGTGCGTGCGGCATACGCCGCGCGACACGTTCCCTGCAGGGCGTCAACCCGTTGTGCGATTACC
>JBEBIR010000695.1:0-2344 GCA_040080315.1 Gemmatimonas sp. | reverse complement strand
CGCGCGCCGACATCGCCGTTACGCCATTCGGGCGTAGTCTGGACGCGGCCGAACTGGCGGTGGGCATCGCCATCATTGTCATCGTCTCAGGGCTTTCGTGGAGAGCCTTGCGCGCGATTCGGGAGCGGGAAAAGTGATGGACTCCCTGTACTACCTCGTGCCGTTGCTCGTCACGATTGCCGTTGAGGTGGCCGTCGCGGTACTCCTCGGGTTCAGGCGTCGGAACGAACTGATGGCGGTGGCGCTGGTGACGCTGTTCACGTTCCCGATTCTCTCGCTGATTCTCGCCGCCTTTACGCTCAGTGACCTCGATCGGGGATGGTATCTGGCGGCCCTGCTCGTACTCGAGACGGCTGTGGTGCTGGCCGAGTGGAAGTTGCTGGTGTACGCGTTGCGTCGGGAACAGCGGGTGCTGCTCATATCGGCCAGCATGAACGCTGCGTCGTTTCTCGTCGGACTGTTCCTCCTCCGAATGTTCTAGCCGGTGGCGATGTCACTACTCAGTTCCCGCGATTTGGATTTTCAGTTGTATGAGGTGCTGGATGTCGCGGCACTCGCGGTGCGCGAACGGTACGCCGATCACTCGCGCGAAACGTTCGATGCGGTGATCGCGACGGCGCGTGGCCTGACGGAGTCCCATCTGCATCCGCATCATAGGGAAAGCGACGAGCACGAGCCGTTCCTGCGCGACGGGCGCGTGGTGACGCCGAGCGCGGTGCAGCGCGGTGTCGCCGCTATGGCCGACGCGGGATTCATCGCCGCCACGCACGACTATGGTGACGGCGGCATGCAATTGCCGCAGGTGGTGGCGACGGCGGCGTTGCTCTGGTTCGATGCGGGGAATGTGGCGACGTCCTCCTACGCCATGCTGACCAGCGGTGTGGCCAATCTCGTGGGTGCGTTTGGAACGCCCACGCAGCGCGAGCGCTATCTCGAACCGCTGCTCACGGGTCGCTACTTCGGCACCATGGCGCTCACGGAGCCGGATGCCGGCTCGTCTCTCGCAGACCTGCGCACGCGGGCGACACCCGCGGGGGCCAACTATCCGGCGGGCAGCTTCCGCATTGCCGGTACGAAGATGTGGATCTCCGGCGGCGAGCACGAGATGTCGGAGAATATCGTGCACATGGTACTCGCGCGCATTGACGGCGCGCCCGACGGGGTGAAAGGCATTTCGTTGATGCTGGTCCCCCGATATCGTCAGGCGCCAGACGGCCAGCGCATCCGAAACGGGGTGGTGTTGGGAGGACTGATTCACAAGATGGGATGGCGCGGCACGACGAGCACCATCCTGAATTTTGGTGAACAGGAGGAGTGCATCGGTGAACTGGTCGGCGAACCGCATCGCGGGCTCGCCTGCATGTTTCAGATGATGAACGAAGCGCGCATCGGCGTCGGACGTGCGGGAACCGCCATGGCCTACGCAGCCTATCGTCACGCGCTGGCGTACGCGCGGACGCGTGTGCAGGGCCGCTTGCCGGGCGAGAAGGATCCGTTGCGTCCGCCGGTGGCGATCATCGAGCATCCCGATGTGCGGCGCATGCTGCTGGCGCAGAAAGCCATTGCCGAGGGCGCCCTCTCGTTGATTCTCGAGTGCGCGCATCTGGTGGACGACGAGCGCACCGCCATCGACGCCGCATCGCGTCGCACCGCCACGTCGCTGCTGGAGGTACTGACACCGGTGGCGAAAGCGTGGCCGGGCGAGGCGGGGCAAGAGGCCATTTCGCTGGCGATGCAAACACTCGGAGGTTATGGCTTCGCGCGGGAGTACCCGATTGAACAGTACTATCGCGACAATCGGCTCAACCCCATCCATGAGGGCACGAACGGCGTCCAGGCGCTCGATCTTCTCGGACGCAAAGTGCGTCAGGACAATGGAGCCGGATTCCGCGCCCTCGTGGAGCGCATGCGAGGCGTCGCGCGCGAAGCGGGCCACGAGGCGCCGGTATCGGCACTCGCAACGCAAATGACGGAGGCGGTCGAACGCCTCGAGCGCGTCACCGAGACGCCGCTCTCGGCGCCGACCGAGCCGGCACGGGCACTGGCAAACGCCAGTGCGTATCTCGATCTGGTGAGTCGTACCGTGATCGGTTGGTTGTGGCTGCGGCAGGCGCTGGTCGCGTCACGCGCCCTGTCGACGTCGGACCGGGCCGCCGACGACGATTTCTATCGTGGGAAGCTGCAGGCCGCCCGCTATTGGTTTGGCTGGGAGTTGCCGCGCACGGTGCAGCTTGGTGAACTGTTGGCACGCGCGGATGCCACGCCCTTCGACATGCAGGACGCATGGTACTGAGTACTAAGTACTTAGTACTTAGTACTCAGTACTCAGTGACTGTCTCTTATA
>JBEBIR010000694.1:0-2345 GCA_040080315.1 Gemmatimonas sp. | reverse complement strand
AGCCAGACAATCACTTCGCTGATTCGGTGTGGCGGGAATGTGCCGCGTTGACCTTGAATGCGGCGTACGAGGCGCACCTCGCGACCTTCCTGCGTCCACGTGGATTCGTAGCGACCGAAGAAACTCGTTGAGGCGACGTTCTTCGGCAAATCCGCCTTCCATCCCTCGGGCAGCGTCAGGTGCAACTCCGTCACCGTCTCCACCTGACCCAAAATCTGGGACGCGTCGATGCCGAACAGCCGCGTGCCGCGTGACTCCAGATCACGGGCCAGATTCTTGTACCCACGGGCTGGACTGCGGAATCCCGTGTTCATTGAAAACAACCGCGACTCACCAGCAGTCTTCAGCACGTTGTCGGCCCGCACGACATACGAAAGCGTCGTGGGCGCACCAAGATTCCTGCCGTCGAATGCCACCAGGGAGTCGGCGGTGGATTCCGACGGAAACAGACGCTGCGCCAGCGACTTTTGCAGATTCTCACGACGCGCCGAGTCGAGCGGCAGGGCAAACGCCGAGCGCATGCCGAACGACGGACTTCCGCGCGTCTCCTCGTCCACGCGCGCGTGAACATGACCCGCCGAGTCGAGGGACAGGCGAATCCGCATCGTCGAGCCGTTCACGTCCGCGGGTGATCTGGGAAACCGAATCTCCTGCGCGCGTCCATCAGGCAGCACGATGACGCCCAACTGCCCCTGATACGAGTCCGGGATCATTCCATACGGGATGAACTCAGCGGTCAGGTCGGTGAATGTCCATCCGGCACCTTCCTGCACTGCGGCGATCGCGTGATTGAACTGATAGATCGACGGGAGTGACGCATCCGGTTTGCCGCCCAACGACAGCAGCACGGTGTTCGCCGGCATGCGATAACGGCGCAATGCGGCCACGAACAGCGTCGCCTTGTCCTTGCAGTCACCAAAACCCGAGGAGAGCACATCCGCGGGAGCCCGCGGCTGATAGCCGCCGATGCCGAGGGACACGGAGACATAGCGCACGTCCTGTGCGACCCAGCGATGCACGGCGCGAATCGTATCCAGGCGCGTCCGCGCACCACTCGCTTTCACCAGCGAATCGACCCGTTGCGCCACGACCGGCGTCAGCACATACCGATCGCGCGACAACCCATCATACCATTTCGCAATATCGCTCCACGATCCGGGTGACGTGACGGCGATCGACATCACCACGTCGTTGGAGTCCGCCGCGAATGGTTCGCCGCGAAACGCGGGCACATCACTGGCGACCCAGGCATACGTGCGTCGCCCGTCGCGAACGTCTTCTGAACGCGCGAACGACAGATTGCGTTCGAGGATGCGCGGCTTGAATCCATCGGGCACGTCTACCGTAAAGCGCGAACGGATCACCGGCACCTGGTTGTTCACGTTCCAGCCCAACAGGAAGTCGCCAACCCGGTACGGTCCCTTTTCTTCAATGGTGAACTGGACGTCGAGAATGGTGCCTACGGCCAGGCCCGAAAGTGACACGCGGCGAATACGCTGTTCCTGATAGACGGGATTCGCCATCTGCGCCGTGACATCAGACTCCTGCTCCTGTGCCGGCTTGTCACTCACCACGTCGCCGGACGTCTTGAGCACGCGGATCCAGTCGACCGTGAGTGCCTGGTGCGATCGGGCATAGCCGAACGCGCGTTCGGACATGCCGCGCACAACCGTTTGGTTCAGAATCTGGTAGACCTGACGTGTCCGCTTGACGGAGCGGCCATCGCGCTCGATCCGGTTAGAACTCTCGTCCAGCAGCAGCACATACGGTCGACCGCCATGCTTCGCGGGATCGACGGCCAGACGCACGATCGAGTCTGACGGCGCGCTGGCGAGCGCGGTCGGCTGTTGGGCGCTCAGCGATGGCGCCAGCACGACGAGCACGCCGGCAACGCGCCAGCGACGCGGCATCCGGAATATCAGAGACGAGATCATGATGAACACTGCGCGGGTAGCCCCGCGATGTCCACCGGCAGCGGGTGTCGCGATTCGCTATGCTGCGAGTGCCTCGTCCCTCGCGAAGGCCAGACTGACCGCGCGTCGCGCGCCGCGTTTGAGCGCCCGGTGCACGGAGCGGGCGTAGCGCACGAAGTTGGCGCCGGCCCACGCGTGTCGCGCAAAGAACTCATACGGTTGCAGGTCACCCTTGAGGCGATTGCACGGGGCGCACGCCACGACGAGGTTGCCTGGATCGTGTGCACCGCCTCGGGCCAACGGCACCACATGGTCGAGTGTGGCCGTGTGCTGGTCAAGACGCGTCGCACAGTACACACACCGTTGCCCGCAATCGCGCAGCGCCGCGCGACGCATAGCGCGTTTCATCGCGGCGTGTGCGGAGGCTTTCGC